>FR890955.1:34088-63809 GCA_000436875.1 Oscillibacter sp. CAG:155
GAAAGGCGGCATCCGGGCAGAGGACCCCTATACGCTCCAGCGATTTAAGGTGGTGCGGCATCTATGAGAGCGCAATGTGACCTCTGTTTTCATCACTGCATACTAAGTGAGGGGCAGACCGGAGCGTGCCGGGCCCGGGCCAACCGGGGTGGACAGATCGTCTCCCTCAATTACGGAAAGCTGACCGCACTGGCGCTGGACCCCATCGAGAAAAAACCCCTGCGCCGGTTCAAACCTGGCAGTATGGTGCTGTCGGTGGGGAGCTTCGGCTGTAATCTGCGTTGTCCCTTTTGCCAGAACGCGGAGATCGCCGCGGCGGGGGAGGAGATCTTTGCCCGAGCGTGTTCGCCTGAAATGTTGGGGGAGGAGGCTCTCCGCCTGCGCAGCCGGGGAAACATCGGCGTGGCCTATACCTACAACGAGCCCCTGGTGGGCTACGAGTATGTGGCGGACTGCGCCGCACTGGTGCACAAGGCCGGGATGCTCAATGTGCTGGTGACCAACGGAACCATCGAAGAGGGGCCGTGGCAGGCTCTGTTGCCGCTGATCGACGCCGTCAACATCGATTTGAAGGGCTTCACCGAGGAATGGTACCGCATCCTGGGCGGTGATCTGGAGACGGTCAAGCGTTCCATTGCATTGGCGGCCCGAACCTGCCATGTGGAGGTCACCACGCTGATCGTGCCGGGGGAGAATGACGGCGAGGCTGAGATGCGCGCCCTGTCCGGGTGGCTCACCTCGGTCAGCCCGGATATTCCGCTGCATGTCTCCCGCTTTTTCCCCCGCCACCACATGACGGACCACCCGCCCACGCCGGTGGAGACCGTCTATCGTCTGGCCGATGTGGCGCGGGAAAAGCTACGGTATGTCTATACTGGCAACTGCTGAAAACCAATTGAACAGGAGGAATCTTTCATGCGCAAAAATTTCGGAGCAAAACCCTGGACGTATCCCCAGCCGGTCTTTATCCTTGCCACCTACGGAGAGGACGGCACCCCCGACGCCATGAACGCGGCTTGGGGCGGGATCAGCGATGACAGGGAGCTGTCCATGTGCATCAGCGCCGAGCATAAAACCACGGCCAACATCCTGGCCCGGAAGGCCTTCACCGTCAGCATGGCCACGGCGGAGCAGATGGTAGCCTGCGACTATGTGGGCATCGAATCCGGCAACAGCGTGGCAGACAAAGTGAAAAAGGCGGGCTGGCACACCACAAAATCGGAATTTGTGGATGCGCCTCTCATTGACGAGCTCCCCATGGCGGTGGAGTGCCGCCTGGTGAGCTATGACCCGGAGAGCTGCCGCCTGGTAGGCGAGATCGTCAACGTCAGTGTCGATGAGTCCGTGCTGGATGAGGATGGGAAAATCGACCCGGACAAGCTCCGGCCCATTACCTTTGACCCCATCCACAATGCTTACCGCGAGCTGGGCGAGAAGGTGGGCAACGCCTTCCGGGACGGGGCAAAGCTGAAATAGGTGGTTCCAGGTCTGCATAAAAAGCCGGATGGATATTCCCATGGTTTCGGGATGTCCATCCGGCCTTTTTTATGCGTTGTCTGGAATGAGTGTCTGCCGTGGCGAGCAGCCCAATTCCTTGAATTCGGAAAACAGGCAATCGATGCGCGTTGGATGTACGCAGATCAAATGCATGGGGCTGCTGAGCTTCTGCAGTGCCTGCAGTGAGATCTTTTTGAATGCCGCGTGGGCGGTATAGGTTTCGTTGAAGGGCTCTATCAGTTCGGCTCTGCCCGTGACCTGTATCCCGTGCAGCTTGGCGAAGCCCTCATACTTGTCGTAGATGGCAAGGCAGACATTGGAGTTTTCCGCTAAACCGATGAACTTTTTGCCGCCCTCGGAAAACATCCAGAAGCAGCCGTCGTGGTAGCTGTACTCAATGGGGGTGCAGCGCACATAGTCCCCGGCCCCGGTGGCCAGGGCGCAGGTGTTGCCCCGCTGTATATAGTCCTCGATCATGGCCTGCAGCTTAGCTTTATCCAATTTGACGCTGCCGGCGTCTTTTTCATCCCAGTAACGGGCTGCTGCCTGGAGGGTCTCATGGGTATAATAGGATGTGTCAGACATTTGTGCATCCGCCTCCTTTACCCGTTATTGTACGCTTCGCGGAGACGATGGTCAACGCAAGGAGAGAAATTGTTTTCCACCGGTGCAAAAGTATCATAAAAGCGGATTGCAAGAAAGCAGGGGAGAGGGACAGGTGAGCGCCCGCTGAGACCGTGCTTCTCAGCGGGCGCTTTGCGGTCTGTATTTTGAAAAAAGAAAGTTACAGCATCCCGTTCCGGAGAATGTTGTGGTCCCGCAGGACCTTTTCCACAACCGTTCCCTGGATTTTTCGCAGCAGTGGCTTTTTCAGCAGATTCAGCGGGCCGGGAAGCTCCATTTCCAGGGGGGATTTACCATCCATCAGGCAGACAGAGCTGTCCAGCAGGCAGCGGATGTCATATACGCTGCCCCATACCTCGGGTACGCCCCGGTCCACACCCAGCAGCCCGTAGACCGCCTCCATGGCGGTGCGTACGGAGTACTCGGTGGTGAACACGGTGTCCCGGGGCGTTTGCGCAAATTGCCCCAGGAAAGCAAAGTTCACGCAGCCGTCGGGAATGACGTCGGGGCGGTCGCCCTTGGCCCGGGGCATGAAGAAGGCAGTGATATAGGGCATCATGGTGGGGACGCACACGGCGCTCTTCTCTGCCAGCTCCGGAATCAGGGCCTCCGGCACGCCGATGTGATAGAGCCACTCCTCCGTGATCTCCTTTCCAGTGCACTCCTTCATCGGCTTTTTCACATAGTCGCCGGGTACGTCGGTGAAGAGACCGTACACCCAAATGCAGACTTTTTCCGCATCCTGTTCCTTGAACTGCCCCTGGCGGTTGATGGTCCAGCTCAAGAGCCACTTGGAGTCCCGGCAGCTGACGATGCCGCCGGTGACCACGCTGCCGCTTCTGGGGTCCCGTTTGCAGATGTTGGTGAGATAGGGGAGAATCTGATCGTCCAGTGTGGTGATGGTGGCGGACTCCCAGTTGGTCTTGCTTACGTCGGAGCAGAACTTCTCCGGGCGGCCGAAGGCCGGGTCCTGCCTGGCGATGTTCTTCCACAGGTTCCAGCAGCCGCTGGTCCGGATTTCCGCGTCCCCGTTGGGGGCGTGGTTCTGGTCTCCGTAGATGGTGCCCTCGGTGCAGGAGCCGTTGGTAACAAACACCAGGTCGTTCTCCGTGAGGACGATGCCACGTTCCACGCCCTTGACTTTGCACTCAATGGCCGTGGCGGTCTTTTTGCCGTCACGGATATCGAAGAGGACATTGGTCACCTCGACGCCGAACTGGAAGTCCACCCCGGCGGCCTCCAGGTATTTCTGCATGGGCAGGATCAGGGACTCGTACTGGTTGTAGCGGGTGAACTTCAGCGCACTGAAATCGGGGAGTCCGGCGATGTGATGGATAAAGCGCTGGAAATAGAGCTTCATCTCCAGAGCGCTGTGCCAGTTCTCAAAGGCAAACATGGTCCGCCAGTAAAGCCAGAAGGTGGAGGAGAACACTTCGTCATCAAATACATCCTCAATGGTCTTGTCGTAGAGTGCCTCATCCGGGGTCATAAAGAGCTTGACGATCTCCATGCAGGCCCTCTCACTGAGGTCGAATTTTCCGTCGGTGTGCGCGTCCTGCCCCCGGTTGACCGTAGCCCGGCACAGGGAGTAGTTGGGATCGTGCTTGTTGAGCCAGTAGAACTCATCCAGCACAGAGGCACCGGGCTTTTCCAGGGAGGGGATGGAACGAAACAGATCCCACAGACATTCAAAGTGGTTTTCCATCTCCCGGCCGCCTCGCATGACATATCCCCGGCTGGGGTCAAAAATACCGTCGCAGGCCCCGCCGGCAATGTCCATGGCCTCCAGAATGTGGATGTGGGAGCCGGGCATCTGTCCGTCCCGCACCAGAAAACAGGCGGCTGCCAGGGCTGCCAGGCCGCTGCCCACAATATAGGCGTTTTTCTCCTCCACACCCTCCGGTTTCTCCGGCCGGGCAAAGGCCTCATAGTTGCCGCTGGAATAGTAGATACCCTTCCGGTTTCGCTCGTGGCGGCCCAGTTCGGTATTGCGGTAGGGATTGGGAGAGGAGTCCACTGCTTTTTCCGCAGCCTTCTTTGCGTCTGCCAGCTTCTTTGCAGCCACAGCCGCTGCACCGGCGCCGGCCAGGCCTGCGGTCGCTACCAGCTTTCCAAGGTTCTTTGCCATCGGGAAAACCACCTTTCCAAGTGATGCCGCTGTTTCGGCGGAACTTTTGTGATGACCTTATCCTACCCCGTTTTTTCCGCTGCTTCCATTTACAAATGGGGCCCGGTGATTTGTTTTTAATCACCGGGCCCGGTTTGTAAAAGATTTAGTGACCAGAAGTAAAATTTCGGATGGAGTTGGAGATGTTTCCCTGCATGGTGGTGCTGATTTTCTGTACAATGATCTGATAGTCCGCACTCATCCCCTGCCTGATCCAATCCAGCATGATGCCTACAAAACTGTACTTGTAAAACTCGGCAATAAAGGTCTTGTCCGTCTCGGAAATCTCTATGCCCTCACTTTTTTCGTCCACCACGCCCCGGATCAGATCATAGGTCAGTTTGAACAAAAAGCGCTCCATCTGGTCCCGGCTGATACACCGGTAGGCGTTGAGAATGAAGGGCTTATTTTCCAGCACGGCCTCAAAAATCTGCATGAGGCCTTCGTGCCAGGTGTCATAAGTCTTTTTTCCCTGAAGGGCTTGAGTGGCATCCTGGATGCACGCCCACTCCACCAGATCGTAGATATCCTTGAAGTGATAGTAGAACGTCATGCGGCTGATGCCGCAGTCTTCGGTAATGTCCCGAATGGTGATTTTATCCAGGGGCTTTTTCAGCATCATTCGTTTCAGGGATGTTTCCAGCGCCTGCTTGGTGGTGTTTGACACGGACGTCACTCCTTATGAGGGTTTTCCCTTATTATACAGGGAAATCGACGGCTTTCAAGATGGGACATTTGCCTGCGGCCTGTTTGATCCACCCGCGGCACAGTTCCACCGATGTGCAGAAGGAGTAGCCTTGACAAACCATAAAAGCAGAATATAATATGTAATTGGTTACGTATTTGAGGGGGCGGGACAATGTCGGTCAGCATGCCGTTTGGTTTGAAAATTGCGATTATCAACCGGGCCTTCCGCAAGAAAATGGATGAAAAGGCCAGCGCCATGGGGCTGACGTCGGTGCAGCTTCGTGTGTTGGGGTCTGTCAGCCGTTTGGAGGCGTCCGGGGTATCGGAGATTCATCAAAACGATCTGGAGCAGATCGAGCATGTGACACATCCGGCTATGACAAAACTTCTTCAAAGACTGGAGAGCAAGGGATTTATCCAATGTGTGCCCAGTGCCAGGGACCGGAGATACAAAAAAATCACCTGTACGGAGCAGTCTGCCGGAATCCACAACATGATTCTTGCGCAGGATGAGGAAGTTTTGTCGGAGTTATGTAAGGATTTTACGCAGGAGCAGAAGGACGAGCTGCTCAAGCTGGCAGATCTGATCCTGAAAACGATCGACTCGGAGTGATTTTCAGGCAGCGAAAACTGAATTCCCCAGGCAGCGTGCTGAGGATACCACTCGGGCACGCTGCCTGCTTTTTCTTTAAATACGTAGCTAGTTACCTATAAAGGAGAATCTAGAAAAGATGGAACAAGCAATCTCAGAAACCAAAAGTCCGTTTGCCACAGAACCGATCGGGCGGCTGATCGCAAAATTTGCCATTCCCTGCGTCATTTCTCTGCTGGTAAACTCGCTGTACAACATTGTAGACCAGATCTTTATCGGCTGGGGCGTTGGATATCTGGGGAACGGCGCCACCAACGTGGTATTTCCGATTACGATCATTGCGCTGGCGCTTTCCCTGATGATCGGTGACGGCGGCGCGGCTTATCTGAGCCTGAAACTGGGCGAGGGGAATATCGACAGTGCGAAAAAGGGGGTCGGCAATGCCATCACCATGGTGACCATTGTCAGCATTGTGCTGCTGGCGGTTTTTCTGGTGGGAATCAATCCAATTTTGACGCTGTTTGGCGCGACGGATGTTCTGCGGCCCTATGCACTGGAGTATGGTTATGTCATTGGTATCGGACTTCCCTTCATGATGATTCCAGCGGCGCTGAACTCCATGATCCGGGCGGACGGCAGCCCGAAATATGCCATGTTTTCCATGGCTCTGGGTGCGGTGATCAATACGATCTTTGACCCTGTCTTCATTTTTATCTTCCATATGGGGGTCCGGGGTGCTGCCATTGCCACGGTCATGGGGCAGGTAGCCACTTTCATTGTGTCGGTTGTGTACATTTTCCGCTTCAAAACCTTCCGCTTTGACACCTCTGCGCTTCGCCTGCATGGAAAGACCTGCAAAAAAGTGCTGAGCCTTGGCATCAGCAGTTTCATTACGCAGATCGCCATTACGATCGTAATGGCGTTGTCCAACAACCTGCTGGCAAAGTACGGTGCGGATTCGATTTACGGTTCTGAGATTCCGCTGACGGCCATGGGCATCGTGATGAAGGTCAATCAGATCCTGATCTCGATCTTGGTTGGTATTTCCACCGGCGCACAGCCTATTATCGGCTTCAATTACGGGTCCAAAAATCTCACCCGTGTGCGGAAGGCCTTCGATATTGCCCTCATTGCGTCGGAGATCGTGGCAATTATTGCATTTTTGATTTTCCAGTTTGCCCCGATGAGTGTTGTTTCCCTGTTCGGTTCTGAGGAGGGACTGTACAATGAGTTTGCGGTGCTGTCCTTCCGGATTTTCCTGCTGTTTTGCCCTCTGACCGGCTTCCAGACCGTAGCGGCAATCTATCTGCAGGCCATCGGAAAGCCTGCCAAGTCGGCGCTGCTCTCCCTGTCCCGGCAGATCATCTTCTTTGTGCCGGCAGCCATCATCCTCCCCATCTTCATGGGGGTAACAGGCGTCCTTTGGACGGGTCCTGTGGCGGATGGCCTGGCCTTCATCCTTTCTCTGGCCTTGATCGTGTATGAGAGAAAGCAGCTGAAAAAAGTGCCGCTTTCCCAATAAGCGGTCCATCACTTTCCATCCAAGATATTGCGTGAAGGGAGATAACAAACGATGAAAAACAGAGTGATTACCATCAGCCGTGAGTTTGGCAGCGGCGGCCGCACCATTGGCAAACAGGTTGCAGAGGAGCTGGGCATCCCCTGCTATGACAGAGAACTGATTCAGCAAGTCGCAGAAAAGAGCGGTTTTACGGAAAATTACATCCAGGATGCCGGCGAATATGCTCCCGGCGGATTCCTGGCGTCTGCATTCTCCCATCGGTCTGCCGGTCCCAACAATGCAGACTATCTCTGGAAGATTCAGTATAACATCATCACGGAGCTGGCCGAAAAGGGACCGTGCGTGATCGTGGGCAGATGCGCGGACTATATCCTCCGGGACAAGGCGGACTGCCTGAAGGTTTTTATTCACGCGGACATGGCGTTCCGGGCCGACCGGATCGTGAAGGTATACGGTGAGCGGGAGGAGTCGCCCGAGCAGCGGCTCCGGGACAAGGACAAGCGCCGGGCAGCCTATCACCGCTTTTATACCAACATGAAGTGGGGCCACGCACAGAATTACGATATTACCCTCAACAGCGGGACCCTGGGCATTGAGAAATGCGTGGAGATCATCAGGGGACTCTATTGACAGCATCCCCAAACCCCAAAAGACAGAAGCTGCGGACTGACATGCCGCATGCAAATTCAGATCGGAGGAGATTACAATGGAAGATCAGTCCATGTGGGAATCCATTCAGGCTTACGCCGCCAAGCAGGCACTAAAATTCGTTGAACACGAGCCGGAAAAGAATCTTTCCAAGCTGCTGGACTGGGCAGACCAGTTTGATAAAGATAATCGCTACCAGTCTCAGCGGAAGATTTTTCACCAGATTCTGGATCATCCGGAGGGAAACTGGTACCAGCTGATCCAAAGAGTGTTTCAGCTGGACCCCGGTGTGCGGAATGCATTTTTGCAAAATTTCATGATCAATGCCACGCTGATTGGGCGTGCCAGAGGGAAAAAAGTCGCGGAGCAGGAGAATTGCAATATCCCCTGGGCGATCCTGCTGGACCCCACCTCCGCCTGCAATCTCCGCTGCACCGGCTGCTGGGCGGCGGAGTATGGTCACAACCTGAATCTGGATCTGGACACCATTGACCGCATTATCCGTCAGGGCAAGGCTCTGGGAACGCATATGTACATCTACACCGGCGGCGAGCCGATGGTACGCAAAGCGGACCTGATCCGAATCTGCGAGATGCATCCGGATTGTGAGTTTCTGGCCTTCACCAACGGTACGCTGATTGACGAGAATTTCTGTCAGGAGATGCTGCGGGTGAAAAACTTCGTTCCGGCCATCAGCCTGGAGGGCTTTGAGTCTGCCAACGACGGCCGCCGGGGAGAGGGCAGTTTCCAAAAGGTGCAGGCGGCCATGAAGCTGCTCAAGGACCACAAGCTGCCCTTTGGCATTTCCACCTGCTACACCAGCGCCAACTACAACGACATCAGCAGTGAGGCGTACTTCGACATGATCGTGGAGGCGGGCGCATTGTTCGTGTGGTTCTTCCACTACATGCCGGTGGGAAATGATGCCGTTTCGGAACTGCTCCCCACCCCGGAGCAGCGAAAGGCCGTCTATGAGCAGATTCGGGGATTCCGGAAAACCAAGCCCATCTTCAGCATGGACTTCCAGAACGACGCGGAGTATGTGGGAGGCTGTATCGCCGGTGGGCGCAATTATCTGCACATCAATGCCGCCGGCGACGTGGAACCGTGTGTATTCATTCATTATTCCAATGTCAATATTCACGACTGCTCCTTGCTGGATGCCCTGAAGAGCCCACTGTTCATGGCTTACCACGACGGACAGCCCTTTAATGAGAACATGCTGCGGCCCTGCCCCATGCTGGAAAACCCGGAGTGTCTGCGGGAGATGGTGAAAAAGACCGGAGCCAAGTCCACGGATCTCCAGTCCCCGGAGCCGGTGGACCATCTGTGCGACAAATGCCAGCCCTATGCCCAAAACTGGGCGGGAACGGCGGACCAGCTCTGGCAGGAGAGCCGGAAACAAAAAGAAAACTAAGCAGCATATCCCCAAAAGAGCGCCAGAGGCGAGCAGATGCTCGCTCCCGGCGCTTTTTCTGTCAGCTGTAAAAGCAGGGAAAACCGGCACCGCCACGGTTTTGGCGGTGCCGGTTTCTTCTACGTGTGGACTAAACTTTGCTCAGGCAGCAGAGTCTGTTTTCAGTTTGCGGTAATACCGGTCCACATATGCCACATAGACGATTCCGCCGATGACATAGGCGATGGCCGTCAGGGCAAAGCCCATGGGCAGTCCAATGGGTTCCTGGAGGCAGCCCATCAGGAGGGAGCCGATGCCGATTCCCACATCATAGGAGAGCATATAGGTGGCGTTTGCCACGCCGCGCTTCGGAGCCGGTGTTGTTCCCGTCACAAAAGACTGGAAGAGGGGCTGCAAAATTCCGTAACCAAGTCCGAAGAAAACGCCGGCGAGGAGCAGGTGGATACCAGTGGACAAGAAGAGGTAACTGACCATGGTCACAATCAGGATCACCAGGCTGAGATAGACCAGAACACGGTGCTTTCCGGCGTCGATCATCTTCTGGGTGGACAGCTTGGAGGCCAGCATTCCCGCCACCAGGCAGATGTAGAAGTAGGGGAGGAAGGACGTCAGTCCCTTTTCCTGAGCCAGAATGGAGGAATAGGCAATGACCGCGCCGTACGGGATCATCAAAAACATCATGTTGAACATGAAGGGGAGGGCAGGCCCATAGATGGAATCCCGGATGGAAAACTTCTTCCGTTCCACCTTGGGGTAATGAATCCGGCAGCAGGATACGCAGATCAAAGCGGCTACCGTAATGGCAAAAATCGTGAGGAAAGAGGCCTTGCTACTCATGTTTTCCTGCACCTGAAGACCCACATAGGGTCCCAGCGCCATGCCGATGGATACGGTAAAGGCAAACCGGCTGATGCCCTCTGTGATTTTCGTCCGGGGCAGAACGTCGCCGGCCAGCGTCATAGTGGCGGACCCGCAGACAGAATAGACGGCGCCCATGTACAGTCGGACGACGATCAATGCGCCAAAGATGGGAAAGGCGATAAAGGCAGGGAAGGACAGGCAGAACAGCGCCAAAAACAGCAGATAGACCCGATAGCGGTTGAAGTTATCCAGGAGATAACCAGCCACCGGGCGGAACAGAATGGTGGCAACGGACATAGCCGTCAATACGATTCCGATTTTCGAGCCAGTGATGCCGATCTCCTGACAATAAATCGGGATGATGGGAATGGATGCGTAGAAAGCTGCTAATACAAGCAGGTTTGTGATAAAGAGAAGAATAAACCTTCGATTCCAAATTTTTTCCGTTTTTTCCATGCGGGCAAAGCTCCTTTATGTGCATAAAATGAATATGGTGGCACATGCCACTATATTAGCGTAACACAGATTCCACCCTGCGTCAATATCTGGTTGCAAGTGCCACTAAAACGGATTATAATAATGGAATCGTTTAAAGGAGGTATGTGATATGCCTTACATCGCGGACAGTCCCTTTAAATCAATTTCCATTCTGTATCGGAAATCTCATATCTGGCTCAACAACGGCTGTGCTCAATATCACCTGACGGCTGCTCAGGCGGTTGTCATTCTGATCGCCTGTGATTTCAATGTCTTGACCCAGGATGAGATCACGAAGCGGCTCTCTTTGGATAAAAGCGTCATTGCCAAGACGGTGACGAAACTGGAGGAGACAGGGTTTCTTGTCCGTACCACCAATGTGAAGGACAAGAGGACATACGATATCCGTCCCACAGAAAAGGCATGGGAGGTATATCCGGCTGTAAAGGAGCAGGTGGATGAGAGCTTCCGGCGTATGACACATCAAATGACGGACGAGGAGCGGGGGGAATTCAAACGGCTGTTGTCGCTGGCTGCGGATGCCAGCATTGCCCTGGACGACTGACGCAGGCAGCGGGACGAGCCTGCTGCCTGCGTGGTAAATGGATGATTCAAAACACGGTATGTATGGGAAACCGGGATGTGATGTCAACGCCGCTTCGTCCTAGATTTTGACATATTGGGTCTGCTGGCTGAGAAAGTCCCGCAATTCGGGAATCGTACCGGCCAGCAGATCCTTTTTCTGCAAAATCATGATGGTGTTACCGCAAACGGGCAGGAGCAGGTCCTCGGTTTCCAGCACAAATGTAACATCATGGTAGGGAACCGTGTGAGTCCCCGGTTCCGCTGTCTCCCGGCTCATGGTCATTCCCTCACCGGAGAAGGCAACGCGCAGATTTTCCGTGTCCTTCAAGGAACTTTTTTCCAGCAGAAGTTTCCGAGCTGTCTGGTCAAAGGGCGTCTTTTTGGCCTGTTTCCGGGGCAGTAAGGCGGCGACCCCGATGACTGCACAGACGATCCCGAAGGGGAGCAGCGCGCCCAACTCCGTCGGGGCTCCCAGTGCGCCGAAACAGAGGACTGTTCCCGTGACCAGATTTAAAATTCCCAGAAGAGTCCGGCTGTACTTCCACAAATACGTTACACCGCTCCCATAGCTTGCCGCGCCGATCAAAAGGAGGAGCAAAGCCCCTTTCTGCATCAAGAATCCGGGGACCAGGAGCACAACGGCAAGGGCCCAGTTCCAAAACCCCAGAAACGCACGCCGCTTTCTCCGGTTTTCCCGGACGGCCTGGGGGCATTTTTCCACGCTGTTGAGCTTGTCCGTCAGGTTCCACATCTTGGGGTATTTTTGGCGGGAGACCAGTTCTGTCCGCTGCTCCAGAGCACGGCTTACCTGGGGACACAGCCGGACGGGATCCGGGGCGGTGATTTGAAAAGAAAAGGTCTGTTCCATGAGATCCTCCTTTTTACATATGCGGCAGGCGCACATGGGGAATGAGGAGGAGAGTATACCATAGCGGCCCCAAAATTCTATGAATTCTTTTTGAACTTTTCAGAGGAATGCTGCCTTTTTGTATCTATTTGCATAAAAAACAGGTCCCCGGCATAGCCGGAGGCCTGATTTTTATTTATGTGGAAATGAAGAATCATATCCAACGAGTATGCCGGCGGGGAAACGCTCACTGATTCAAATCCGTGAGGATGATGCTCTGGTATCGGGGAGAAGTCCGCTCCAATTCGTAGCATTCTCCTTCCGGCGTTGGGTACTGGCTCAAAAATGCCCGGATGGTGTCCAGGTCCTCCTGGGCAAGGTCAAATTGCAGCGTCCGCACATTGGAGGCCACATGCCGGGAGTTCCGAGTACCCACCATCACGGCTCCCACGCTCTTTTGGCGGAGAATATACTGGGTAGCGACATTGGCGATGGACACCTGATATTTTTCCGCGATCTCCCGGAGCAGCAACAATAACTTCTGTAGCCCTTCCCAGCCCAGAGAGTCCTCAATGATCTGCATGTACTTCACCTGAGAGCGAGTCTCCGGAGCCTCGTAGGTCTTGCCGATATACCGCTCATCCAGAAAGCCACCGGCCAGGGTACCGTAGCAGAAGGTATAGATGCCGTGCTGGGCACTGTATTCCAGCAGCGTCCGCTCAGGCCGCCGGTCAAACATGGAGTACTGGGCCTGATTGGAGACCACGGGGATGCCGGCATCCACCATCATCTTCAGATGCTGGGTGTCCATATTGCACATGCCGATGTTGCGGATCTTGCCCTTTTCCTGGAGGTGTACCAGGTCAAAGGCAGTGTCCATCATCCCCGGTACGCTGAAATCCCACCAGTGGAACTGCACCAGGTCCAGTGCCTCCCGATGCATCCGCTTGAGGGAGCGGTCCACGATCCGCTCGGTGTAAGCCCGGTCGATGGTGGGCAGGATGGCCTTGTCGGGGACGAACTTTGTGTGGACCTGAATGTCCTCCTCCCGGTAGTTTCCGTCCCGCTTAAGTTCATTGACGAACTGGCCGATGATCTCCTCCACGCCGGTGTAGATGTCGGCGCAGTCGAAGGTGGTGAACCCCTGGTCCACCAGCATGTGGAAGGCCCGGAGGGCGTCCAGGATGTCCAGATGGCCCTGGAGGCAGTGCTCGGCAGAGAGCTGCCAGCAGCCGTTGATGATCCGGTTGAAGGTGTAGCCGTTGGAAAACTGGTTTTTTTGCTGCATGGAAAAGACCTCCTCAGATTATCGGATGCCGATCATGGCGAACAGAATGGCAATGATGGTGGCGATGGTGGTGTTGAGCACAGTGGTTACCGCCACATGCTTGTAGCCCTCCCGGTGGGTGACATTGCAGGCGTTGAGGGTCAGCACTACGGCGCTGTTGTGGGGCAGGGAGTCAAAGGTGCGGGCGGCGGCGCAGATGACCCGGACCAGGGAGGCGGGGTCGCCGCCCATGGCCAGCAGCTTGTCGCTGAAGCTGTCCAGTACGAACTGAACGCCGCCTGTAGCGGACCCGGAAACGGCGGCGATCACTGCTACGCAGATAAAGGCGAAGAGATAGGGATTGCCGCCGGAAATCCGTTCCAGCCCGCTGAGCAGCAGCTCGTATCCGGGGACGGCAGTGACGATGCCGCTGAAGCCGATGATGGCGCAGGTGGCCAGGACAGACAAGGAACCTTTGGCCGCTTGATTCAAGGTATCGGTGACGCCTGCCAGACCTCCCAGCCGCCGGAAGAACAGCACGATGGCGGCCAGACTCCCCAGATAGAGGGAGGCGTAGGCGGGAACAGAAAATCCATTGAGCGCCGCCAGCACCGCACCGATGGGGACCACTGCCAGCAGCGGATGGGGAAGGCCTTGCTTGTGGAGATCGATCTCAAAGGACTCTCCCGCCAGCGGCACAAAGTGCTCTCCCCGTTTCCGGGCCTTTTTGGCCTCCCGGTGCAGATAAGCGGCATTGGCGACGAACAAAAATGCCGACAGGAAGATGCCAGTGACAGGGCCAGCGGCTGCGGGGACCCCAAAGGCCTCAGTAGCCAGAATGTTGGTGGTGTCGGCGATGCCCGGCAGCATCTGCTGGGACACGCAGGCACCCAGCACACAGGCGGGAATCAGGCTGCGGGGAATGTCCCCCACCTTGAAAAAGGCGCAGGCGATGGGATAGACGGTGAAGATGATGACGAAGACGTTGATCCCGCAGAAGGTCAAAAGCCAGGACACGGTGAACACGGCCACCACAATGCCCCGGGTGCCGGAGCGGCGGATGACGGCATTGGCGATGGACTCCGTCAGTCCGCTTTTTTCCAGAAAGCACCCCAGCAGCTGCCCGCCAAGAAAAAGGGGAAACATGCTGGTGACGGACCCGGCCACGCCCTCCAGATAGGCACTGTAGCCGTCCAGTAATCCGATGCCGCCGGTGGCGGCCACCAGGAATGCGGCTGCGCTGGAGAGAATGATGATGCTGATTCCCCGCAGGGACCCGGCCACCACCAGGAAAAGTGCCAAGAAAATGCCGATGAGGCTGATGATCTGTGGATTCATATGGATTGCGCTCCTTCCTTTGTGTCAGAATGTGGATTGCGGCAGATCACCGCTCACCAGATTCGGAAGGTCCCTCCGTCACAGGGAACGCCTGCCATCATGGGGTTGAAGTTCTGCTTGGTGATGGCGGGCAGATTGCTTTTCACCAGCCGGCAGCCCTTGGAGACGAGCCGCAGATTCCGCAGGTCCCGGATGTTCTCATCGGGACGGCCCTCCACGATGAGAAAGTCTCCCAGCTTGCCGGGCTCCAGGGTGCCGGTCTCCGCCAGCACGCCGCACAGCTCCGCACCGTTGCGGGTGGCGCAGCGGATGGCCTGGAGGGGCGTCATCCCCACGTCCTCCACCAGCAGTTCAGTCTCCCGGACAGTGGGGGTGGTGCCGTCGATGGGGTCGGAGGGCAGCAGGTCGGTGCCGGTGCAGATGGTGACGCCCGCCTGAACGGCCCGGCGGCAGGAGCGGATGTGTTCCTGAGCAGCGGCAGCCTGCTTGCGCAGATGCCACTCGGCGGAGCCGTGCTTTTTCAGATAGTCGTTGCAGTGGGAGACCACCAGGGTGGGCGTCAGGAAGGTGCCCTTTTTCGCCATCATGCGGCAGGTCTCGTCGGAGAGGGTGTAGGCGTGCTCCACGGAGTCCAGTCCCAGCCGGACGGCCTGGGCAATGGCTTTGTCGTTGGAGAGATGGGCGGCGATGCGCTTGGAGTTGTTGTGGGCCACCTGGATGCAGGCCCGGACCTCTTCCTCCGTCATCTGGATGTCCATAGTGCCCTCGTAAGCACCCTCCAGACCGCCGGTGTACATCAACTTGATCTGATCCACGCCCTGGGCCAGCTGGCCCCGCAGTCCCCGGATGAATTCATCCGCTCCGGAGCACTCCACGTTGCGGGGGGTGTTGTGACCGTGGCCGGCGTGGGGGCAGAGGGCGGAGCCGCAGGTAATGATCCGGGGACCGCCGAACATGCCCTTGTTGATGGCGTTGCGGACGGCGATTTCCGAGGTGTCGGCGTTGCCCACGCCCCGGAGGGTGGTCACGCCGCACAGCAGAGCCTCGCAGGCCCGGCGGTAGGTGACCATGGCCCGGTAGGCGTCGCCGAATTTATCCACGTAGTAGGGGAGGTAGGGCAGCTCCAGGGACAGGTGGACGTGAGTGTTTATCAGCCCCGGCAAAATGGTATAGGTGCTGTCGGAGAGATCCAGCGCGAACACCTCACCGTCGGCAGTGACGGAGGGATCGTAGTCCGCGGCGCTGCCGCAGTAAACCAGACGGTCGTCGGATACGGTGTCCCCGTTGAAAAACACAAAGACGGCGTTCTCAATGGCCGGAGCACCGGTGCCGTCCACCAGACGGACGTTTCGGATGACGGTGTACTTTTTTCTCATGGTGATAGACCTCCTTCAGATCGGTTCGTCGTCCAGCGGGACCCGGGTACATGTGCTGTGGTGCTGCCGGCGAAGTTTGGTGCGGGTGATTTTGAACCGGGCGCCGCAGTTGGGGTCCGGACAGGCGATGTAGGCGTCAGTGCTCATCCAGTCATTGGGGTCCCGGACCCGCTGCTTGGCAGGCAGCAGGGGCAAGATGGCGGCCATGGCGTACATGGAGAAGGCCCCCGGCTCCGGGAACACCAGATTCTCCCCTTCCACCAGAAAATAATCTCCTACATGGTGGCTGCACACCATGGGCCGGTCCGTGGCGGTCACCTCCACCTTCAGGTCGTAAATTTCAAAGCTGTCGTCCATGTTTATCTCCTTTCGCGCCTTTCAGAAAATAAAAAAAGCCTGTCCCTGAAGAAATCTTCTTCAAGGACAGGCTGAAAAAACCTGCGGTACCACCTTGCTTGACGCCCCTGGGGCGCCCACCTCAACGGATGCCAACACATCCTGTGCCTGATAACGGCGGCCTCCCGTCTCTGCTGACTCCACAGAACAGTGCCTGTGTTTCGCTTCACCCTCTGAGGCCCACTCGCAGCTGCTGCACCGCCCGGCTCCCACCACCCCGGACTCGCTGAAAGGCCGTCTTGCCGCGTATCTTCCTCATCAACGGTTTACTTTGTGAAATTGGGCACAGTATAGCATCACAGATTTGCCCTGTCAAGAGAAAAATTTGTGTTTAAAATCGTTAAAAAAGCGCAAATACTGCGGAAAATGCTGCTGCAGAGTGAGGTTCCGGCCAACGTTAGAAACGAAGAATTGTCTCTGACTGGAGGAGCCTGCCGGGCTGCGGAAAAGCCCGCCTGACGCATTTGAAGCGTCGGACGGGCTCTTTTTCCAGGGGTTTGACCGGACTCTCAATCCTTCATGATCTCCCGGATGATGGCGGCCACATGGATCTTCACTGTGTCCAGACAGGGAACAGGGGTGATGTCGGAATTCAGAATGGTGGGAAGTTCTGTGCAGCCCAGAACCAGTCCCTGGATTCCCTGCTCCTGTGCCATTTGCTCGGAAATATTCAGCAGACGGTCTCGGGTGGCAGGGACGATTTTTTCGTATACCAGCTCCTCATAGATCTTCTTGTGAATGAATGCCATGTCCTCCTCGCCGGGAATGGCGACTTCGATCCCGCGTTTACGGAAGGGAATTTTGAAGAAGTCGTTTTTCATGGTGAAGCCGGTGCCCAGAAGGCCCACCTTGGAATAGCCCCGCCGGGCGGCCTCCTCCGCGGTGGCCTCCACGATGCTGATCAGGGGGATGGGGCTGCGGGACTGCACCTGATCGAAGATCAGATGGGCAGTATTGGCAGTGAGCACCGCAAAGTCCGCGCCGCTGGCCGCAAGGCGCTCGATGGGCTCCATGGTATAGTCCACCAGCTTGTCATATTCTTTTTTGTCACACAGATCTACCCACTTGAACAGGTCAATGCTCTCAATGGACACGTCGGGGAAGAAATCCCGCTGGACTTCCTTCTGAACGCCATAGACAATATCGTGATAGTAAGAGATCGTGGACTCGGGACCGATTCCGCCTACAAGACCAACTTTTTTCATGTTTGAAATTCCTCAACTTTCCCGTTTACTGGTCTTCGGATTCCTGCAGCATGGGATATGCCTCGCCGCCGGAGAATTTGACGATCAACGTGCCTGCCACAAAGCCGATGATGCAGGGCAGCAGCCAGGCGAAGCCATAGGCGGACAGGGGCAGTGCGTCGTACAGATGCTCCAGGAAGGAGATGTGGATGTTGGTGATACCGCTCTGGTTCATGGTGACCACGGCCTCGTAGATGCCCACCAGGGCGGCCATCAGGACAGTACCCTTCCAGGAGCCGTGGTTGGGGACGATTTTTCTGGCGCAGCCCAGCAGTGTCAGCACGATGGCCACGGGGTAGATCAGCACAAACACGGGATAGGTGTAGGTGATGATCTTGGCAACGCCCATGGTTGCCAGCAAAAAACCCAGCACGTCATAGATCAAAATGCAGGTCTTGAGCTTCAGCTTGCCGTGGGTCAGCGTTTCCGTCAGCTGAGAGATGGTGGTGATGACGCCGATGGTGGTGGTGAGGCAGGCCAGCAGAATCCCAACGCCCAGCGCGGCGGTGCCAATGCGGCCGATGCAGGTTTCCACCAGAGCCACCAGCAAAGCGGTCTGGTCCATGGAGGAGTCAAACATCCCGGAACCGGTGGCGCCCAGATACAGCAGTCCGCCATAGACGATCAAAAGACCAATCAGTGCCACCACGGCGGCCTTGGTGACAGCCTTGTTCCGCTCGGATTTCTTCTGGTAGCCCTTGGCCTTGATGGATGCGATGAAGGTGCCGGCGATGACGATGCCAACGGCTACGTCACCGGTCTGATAGCCCTGCAGGAACGCATAGGTGAAATTCCCGGTAGAACCGGTGTCCACCGGGGTCCCGATGGGGCTGATGATGGAGGCTGCCACAATGATGATCAGGATGATCAGCAAAAACGGCGTCAGATACTTGCCGATGATGTCGATGAAGGAGGACTTTCTGGTGGTGAAGAACAAAACCAGGCCATAATAGCACAAAAGTCCGATGATCAGCGCCGCCCGGCTGTTCTGTAGGGAGGGCAGTACGCTGAACACGCCTGTCTCAATGCCCACGCCGCCCTGGCGGGGAATGCCGCAGGTGAGAATGAAGATGACAAAGAACACCATGTACGCACTGCAAAACCAAGAGGAGACAGGACGGCACAGCCGTTCAAATCCGCCGCCCATGTTGTCCACAGCGATGATGGTTGCAATAGGGAGCATAATTCCGGACAGGGTCAGTCCCGCGATGGCGGACGGCCAGGCCGATCCGGAGACAACGCCGATCAGCGGCGGAAAGATCAGGTTTCCGGCGCCGAAGAACACGGCGAACAGCGCAAAGCCTACGACCAATGCGTCTTTTGTTTTCTGATTCATACACATTACCTCCAGAACACATCAAACCTCCCTGCGCCCGCTCTCAGGAGGGGCGGAGGAGTCGCTCAATAAAAAGGCCTTTTATATGCTGAACACCATACCACGGTTTTGTAATCGTGTAACTGTAATTTTTTTGGAAAATTTCTGTAATTTTTTAAGATGTACTGGCGGAATTTGAAAAAGTTGATTATACTCAATTCATACTGGATTTTTTTAACCAAATTTGGGGACCCGTTTTTACACGGTATGGGAAGTCCCAAAACGCGATTTGAAATGAGGTGTTCGCTGTGGGAAATCCATCTGCTTCTCTGTATTCATTTCATATACCGGGAGCACAGGGGAAGCTGGCCTGCATGCTGTATTCCGCCGGGTCTGACCGGGATTACCCCACGGTCATTTTTGCCCATGGCTTTCCAGGACATGAAAAAAATGCGGCGCTGGCACAGCTGCTGCGAAAGGCCGGATTTCATGTCCTGATTTTCTATTACGCCGGTTCCTGGGGGAGCGAGGGGGTCTTTTCCTTCGCCGGAAGCATCCAGGACACAGTAGACGTCATTGACTTTTTAATGGCGGACAAAACATACCACATTGACCGGCGCTATCTCTTTTTGCTGGGACACAGTTTCGGCGCGCCGGTGATTGCCCGCGCCATGGAGCAGCGCCCCTTTATCTATGGCGCGGTGTTCCTGATGCCCTATGATCTGGGGCGGCTGTACAAGATGAGCCGGACCGATCCGGAATTGGAGGAGAGCCTGCTGGGACTTCTGCGGGAGGGCGCAGAGTTTATGCCCCATACCTCCTGCCAGCAGTTCTATCAGGAGATCCGGGAAAATCCGGACTACTATTCCTATTTTCCCCTGGTGGACATGCTGGCACAAAAGCCGGTTTACTGGGTGAGCTGTAAAAACGACGATCAGGCTTCCGAGAAGATTCACACGCTTCCTTTTATGGAACTGCTGAAAAAAGTTCCCCACAGCCGGATTTTGTGGCACAGCTATGAAACTGATCACTATTTTTCCAATATGCAGGAGCAGCTGGCCAGAGAGATTGCCTGCTTTATTGAGTCCGCCATCGCCAGGGATGAGGCTGTCTGGCTGGACGGTGCCGCGTTTCAGGAGCGGCTGTCGTCCATTTTGTCCCGGGAATTCAAGACCATTACCAGCAGCCAGGCGGCACAGCGGTTCCATATCAGCAAGCCGTATTTTTGTGCCATGGTCAAAAAGGTGACGGGAACAACGTTCAGCCAGCTGCTGCTTCGCCATAGGATGGAGCTGGCGGGCCAGATGCTGACGTCCGGCACGATGCCGGTGGTGGCAATCGCGGATGACCTGGGTTACAGCGACGCCTCTTATTTTGAAAAAGTCTTTAAAAAATATTACGGTTGTTCCCCGGCGGAATTCCGCAGAATGGGCACGCAGTCCGTTTGAGCAATCCGCAGAGACAGACCGCAGCGGAGCCGCCGGAGATACTTGCCCGGTGGTATGGTATCATGAGTAAACGATCGGAGGGATCGATATGCAGACATCATCGGATTTGAAAGCCCTGCTTGGCAGAATCGACCGGAGGGGGTACCCGGCTTATAAGGATACAAAGGGAGCATATCGGTTTTCAACCTATGTGCTCTCCATTGACCATGTCCAAGGGGACCCTTTTGCAGCGCCTTCCCGGCTGAGTATTCATGTAGACGGAAAAACGGCGGCTTTTCCGCCGGAGCTCTATGAGTTGCCCTGCCAGCGGATCGCCCTTCAAGATGCGCTAACCCGCCGGTTTGGACATCAGGCGGAGCAGATCTCGTATCAGGCGAAAGGCTCTGGACACAGCGGACTGATCGCCGTCAGCCGCTGTGGTCAGGAGGTGCTGGAGCGGACCGCCTGCCAGCTGGACCCCCAAACCGGCGGCATCTTGCTGCGGCTGGAGGTTGGGTTCCCCGCCAATGGCAGAACCATCAACGCCCGGGAACTGGAAAAGATCCTGTTTGAACTGCTGCCCCGATGCGTGGAAAATTCTTTGCTCTATCCAAACCTGGATGCGCAGCGGCTGCAGGCCGTGGCCGACCTGGCGGAGGATCAGCACTATATTCGGCAGACGCTTCCGAGACTGGGGCTTTGTGCCTTTGTGGCCGACGGCAGCATCCTGCCCCGGGTTTCCGGCGTCTCAGCCCTGCCTATGAAAGATGCGGTGGCATTCCAGTCTCCCAAAGAACTGGCGGTGACGCTGGAATTGCCTCACCGGGGGCCCCTTACTGGCATGGGCATCCCCAAAGGCGTCACACTGATCGTGGGCGGCGGCTATCACGGAAAGTCCACGCTGCTCAAAGCGCTGGAACTGGGGGTCTATGACCATATCGCCGGAGATGGCCGGGAGTATGTGATTACAGACGCGACCGCCGTGAAAATTCGGGCGGAGGATGGACGCAGCATCCGGCGCACGGACATCTCCCTCTTCATCAGCGGACTGCCGAGCGGCAAGGATACTACTGCCTTTGTGACGGAAGATGCCAGCGGCAGCACATCCCAGGCGGCCAATGTGGTGGAGAGCATGGAGGCGGGGACGTCGCTGTTGCTGATGGATGAGGACACCAGCGCCACTAATTTTATGATCCGGGACGAGCTGATGCAGCGGGTGATCCGCCGGGACATGGAGCCCATCACACCGCTGATCGACCGTGTGCGGGAGCTTTATGAGCGTCACGGGATTTCCACCATCATCGTGGCGGGGAGTTCCGGCGCTTACTTCCATATTGCCGACCGGATCATCCAGATGGACCGGTACGTACCCCGGGACATTACTGCCCTGGCAAAGCGGGAGGCTCAGGCATTTCCCATACACAGCGAACCGCTGCTGCCGGCGGAGACACCGGCCTTTGACCGCCGGCCCAAGGCGTCCCAGGAGCTGTGCGGCGATCGGGTGAAACTCAAGGCCTTGGGACGGGACGGAGTATCTGTCAACCGCGAGACCATCGATCTGCGGTATGTGGAGCAGATCACTGACAGTGAGCAGGCGGCGGCCCTGGGATACTGTCTCCTTTACGCCCAGAAGCACCTGCTGGACGGGCGGCGGACATTGCGGCAGGTGGTGGACGCACTGGACCAGCTGCTGGAGCGGCAGGGTCTGGCGGCTTTGTGCGGGGGCCGTTCCGGTGCGGCGTTTCTAGCCCGCCCCAGAAAGCAGGAGATCTTTGCCTGCTTTAACCGGTATCGGGGACTCAGACTGTAATATACCCGCGGTTCCACTCATTGCATATAGTAAAAGGTCCGGCCCTGCGGAATTTCCGCAGGGCCGGGCCTCTCTCGAAATGGGCCAAGATGCAGGGATAGGCGGCACGGAGTGCAGGGAGGAGGGGGCCCTGCAAAATCGACCCGACAGCTTTTCTAGAGCTGGGACAGCAGGTCTTCCACACGGGTGCAGCGGCGGGGGAAGCGGCGGCGCAGATCCTCCACGGCATTGTCCATGATGTAGGGGGCTCCCACGAGTTCCAGCATGGGAAGGTCGTTGTAGTTGTCCCCAATGGCCAACACTTCCTGCGGGGAAACGGACACCGCGGCACACAGGGCCCGGATTCCCGTGCCCTTGTCGGCAACAGTAAAGTCCAGCCATTTTTCGCCGGCCACAGCTGTCTGAAAGCGACTTTTCCACTTGGGTGCCAGCAGAGGCTCCGCCGCCTGCGCGCCTTGCCGGCAATAGGCGGAGACCTTCACCAGATCCTCGGGCACCTCCTCCGGCCGGTTGACCAGCGCAATCCGGTTGCCCACAAAGTACCGGATATGATCGATGATGTCTGGCTCCTTGGGGCAAAGATAGCTGAGGTTGACACCGGAGATCATCACCTCGCACTGGTCGGCGGCGAGAATGTCGTGGCAAAGCGCTATGGTGCAGGTCCGCTCCATGGCCTGCTTGGCCAGCAGCTTGCCGGGATTGCCGGGACCGAATACCACCGCACCGTTTTCGCATACGTAATAGAGCTGGTCCGCCACGGGGGCAAAGAGTTTTTGCAGGCTGCTGTACTGGCGGCCGCTGGCCGGACAGAATCGGATTCCCTTTGCCTGCAGCCGGACGATTTGCTCGAATACCTGGGGGGAGAGTTCCGTTTGGCCCTGCTGGAGCAGTGTGCCGTCCACATCACATGCGATCATTCGGATCATAGGGCCGCCTCCGTTCCGGGGCACCGCTCCAGCAACTGGGACAGTGTCCGCAGGTTCCAGTCTCCCTCGCCGGCCTGTGCCGCAGGTCCCATGGCAGCGGCAATGGCCCCCGCCGCCCGGATGGACTGCACCCCGGCGGAGGCATCGTCCACGCCCACGCAGTCCCGGGGGGAAAGGCCCAGTACCTGGGCAGCCTTGCAGAAGACCTCCGGGTCCGGCTTGGAGCGGGTGATGTCCATCCCGTCCACCACGCCGTCCAGCAGGCTGCCAAGGCCGGTTTTCTGCAGAATCAGTTCAGCGTTTTTGCTCCCGGAGGCCAGCGCCAGTTGGTACCCCCGTCTGCGCAGTTCCGTCAGAACATGCACTGTCTCCTCCGGCACATCTGCCGGCGTCAGTCCCTGAAGCAGGGTCCGATAGTGGCGGTTTTTCTCCGCCGCAAACTGCTGCTTTTCCTCCGGTGTATAGGGATGGATGCTGTTTTGCAGCACGATTTCCAGGCTCTCCATCCGGGACACGCCTCTGCACCGGTCTCCCTGGTGCCGGTCAAAGGAGATTCCCAAACGGTCAGCCAGGGCCTTCCAGGCATGGAAATGGAATTGATCGGTGGAGAGCAGCACACCATCCAGATCGAATAAGATCCCTTTTATCACCCCACACGCCTCCTCAACGACAAGTGTCCTGAAACTCTGAGGGACTCATTCCCACTACCTTCTTGAAGGTAGAGGAAAAGTATGTAATATCCCGGTACCCAACGCGCTCGGCGATCTCGTAGACTTTCAGCCGGCAGTCCCGCAGCAGCTCCATGGCCTTGTGGATGCGGTATCGGGTCAGATAATTCAGAATCGTGTAATCCGTCTCTTTGCGGAACAGATGACTCAGATGGCTCTCACTCAGTCCCAGATGCTGGGCGATAGAACTGACCGAGATATTCTGCTCCCCGTAGTGCTGGCCGATATAATCCATAGCCTGCAGTACGTACTTGCTCTTGTCGCCTTTTTTCAGGCCGGGAATCGCGGATTCCTCCGGATGCTGTGCGGCCTCCATCCGGCGCTGCAGATTGGTGACTGCCTGCTCCAACTCCCCGTCGTGGAAGGGCTTGAGAAGAAAATCCACCGCGCCCAGACGCAGAGCGCTCTGGGCATAGGAGAAACTG
This sequence comes from Oscillibacter sp. CAG:155, assembly GCA_000436875.1. Taxonomy (GTDB): domain Bacteria; phylum Bacillota; class Clostridia; order Oscillospirales; family Oscillospiraceae; genus Oscillibacter. Next base: position 58,265 of record FR890955.1, read on the forward strand.
TCGTAGGCGGTGAGAATGATGACGTAGGCATTGTTGCCCCGGGCCCGCAACTGTTCCAGCATCTGGATACCGTCCATTTTAGGCATTTTCAGATCTGTGATGATCAAAGACGGGTCATATCGGTCCACCGCGTCCAGGGCCGCCGCACCATCAGCGGCCTCGCCAACTACCACGCAGTCCAATGCTGCCCAATCCACCGCCAGGACGATTCCCTTGCGGATCATCTCCTCGTCTTCCACGACCAATACCTTCAGCATGAGTTTGCCTCCTTTTGAAGCGGCAGAGTCGCCGTCACAACTGTCCCTGGCCCATCGGGCCGGCAGTCCAGGTAGAGCCCGTAGGCCTCACCGTAATACTTTTTCAGGATCGTGTCCACATTGTAAAGACCCAAGTGGTTTCGCCCGCTGCTTTTTTCCTGGGGTACATAACGCCCAACCATCTCCGGCGGCAGGCCCCGGCCATTGTCGGTGACGGAGATGGACAGAGTCCTGCCGTCCCTGCTGGTTTGGACATCCACCCGGACCACACCGTTTTCAGCGTCTTCCAGACCGTGGAGAACGGCGTTTTCCACGATGGGCTGGAGGATCATTTTGGGGACCATGCAATCCTCCAGATCCGGGGGAAGCGCCACCTCAAACCGGCACCGTCCGGACAGCCGGATGGACTGGATCTCCATATAGCGTTTCAAGATCTCCACCTCCCGGCAAAGCGGCACGAACTCGTCAGGGGAGATGCAGAAGCGGAGAATGTCCGCAAGGTCCGTGGACATCACGGCCACCTGGGGGACCTGGTTGATTTTGCTGATCCACTTCATGGTGTCCAGCGTATTGCAGAGAAAATGGGGGTTGAGCTGGGCCTGAAGCATTCGGATCTGGGCCTCGTTCAGCTCCCGCTGATTTTCCACCAACTGTTCCTGGTTCCGCTTGAGCGCTGCCACCATGCCGTTGAAGCGCTGGGCCAGCTGTCCCAGCTCGTCATCCTGGTAAGGCGGTACATACACGTCCAGATTGTTCTGCACCACTTCACTGATGGCGCGGTGAAGGCGCTGGATGGGGAGGAACATCTGCCGGCTCAGCCGCAGAGACATCAAAATGGAGGCCACCACGCACACCAGAACACTGCTGACGGTCACAGTGGTCAGCAGTCTGCGGGTGTCCTGCTTCATGGCCTGGGGACGCTGTAAAACTGCATAGAGACCCATCTCCTCCTGTACCGCCGCCCGATAGGCAAATTCTTCCCCTTCCTGGTGGAGGGGCTCGCCTGCCAGCAGCTGTTCCCGCAGCTGTGGTGCCAGTGCGGTGGCAAGCGAGGTCTTGGAGGAGTAGACCGGTCTCCAATACCGGTTCAAAAGAAGAAGATCGTTTTGGCTCCCGTACTTGCCGTCCAGCAGCTGGTGGAAATCCATCCGGGTCAAGGTGATGACCAGATAACCCGCCTCCTGATTGTCGGCGGTGGTAATGAGGGCGGCACCCTGCAGCAGTATGGCTGCGCTGCTTTCGCCGCCGTCCACTTGGGAAAAGGCAAGGCCGCCGGTCTGCCGCGCGGCATGGAGAACGCCCCATTGGGTGGGCAGCGGCGCTTCGCCGTCAGGCGTCCTTCTGGTGGAATAGAGCCAGTTGCCCTGACTGTCATAGAGGTCGAACTGGGCGCTGGAACGGCTGCCTTCCGTGGCACTGTACAGCTCGTTATAGACCATATTGTTCTCCGCCTGCCCCCGGATCAAGGCTGGGGCCACATAGGGGCTTGCCCGCAATGCCAGCATGGTCTGGTGAAAACCATTGTACAGACTGTCCAGACATTCCGACACCTGGCCCAGATATTCCCGGGATTCCTCTTCCATTTGGCTGTTCAGCCGCAGACGAAAAACCTGCAGCAGCATGGAGGAGCACAGCAGGACCGGCAGCAGCGAGGCCACCAGAAGCCCCGCAAAGAGACGGGTGCGGAAGGAGTGGGTCAATTTCATGGCTCCTCGCCCCCTCCGAAATAAAACGCCCAGGACATGAGGATCTTGTCATGGTTTTCGCTGGCCCAGGAAATGTCATAATCTAATGTGGGGATGTCCGCCAAAGCAACGAGTCCCTCTGCCTGCGTCTTTGTTTGGCGGATGGGGCGGCGGGAAAATTCCGTCTCCATCCGCTGCTGCACATCGGGGCTGGCGATAAAGTCCAAAAACCGCTGCGCGTTTTTTTCATGAGGTGCTCCTTTGACCAGGGCTCCGCCGTCCGGCACGCAGCTGGTCCCGTCGCTGGGATAGACCAGCGCGATCTCGGCTCCCTCTGCCGCCCGCTTCAAAGCGGTTTCCTCCAGCGTAATGCCCACAAGATCCGTTCCGTCCGCCACGGCGTCCAGCACCTGACCGGAGGTTTCCTGCTGTCTTCCATCCAGACTGACGGCAAATGCCTGCAGCGTCTCATCCAGGTCCCCGCCCGCAGCCTCCAGCAGCGTCACAAGGCCTGTAAAGGAGGACCCGGAGACACTGGGATCGCAAAAGGCGATCCGCCCCTGCCAGGCAGGAGAGAAGAGATCCTTCCAGCAGGTGAGCCGCCCCGGAGAGACCAGCTTTGTATTGTAGATCAGCACCACCGGCAGCGCGGAAAAGGGGGTCCACAGTCCGTCGATAGAGCGCATGGTATAATCCAGCAGAACCCAGTCCCGACAAAAATAGGGGGTAAAGCAGTCCGCATAGGCCTCCAGACTGTCCACTCCGCCGCCGAACATCACATCGGCCTGCGGCGCATCTTTCTCCTGGGCCAGGCGGGTCAGAAGTTCGTTGGTGCCGCCGGGGACGATCTCCACCCAGATTCCCGTACGCTCTTCAAATTCCTTGATGATGGGCCAGTAGACCTCCTCCTTGTGAGCGGTGTAGACCACCAGGCGGTCTTCCTCCGGGGGAGCATACTGCAGGGCGGCCTGTTCTGCTGTCCCTGTGCCGCATCCGGCGGTGATGATGACTGCCAGCACCAGGCTGAGCATTTTCACGGCTTTGAGACCTTTCATGGGCGTTCATCCTCTCCGCCGCCGCGGCGGCATTGTCGACTTTTGCTAATTATAGCACAAAACAATGCGGCGGTTCATGCAGATCTTACGAAAATTGCAGCCAGACTCAAAAAACTGCAGATTTGTCCCCTGTTCAGGGAAACACTTCCAAGATACAATAAAAACATCCAAAAGGATTGGTGTTTTCAATCCTGAATTTAGCAAAAATGATGGAGGAGGGTATGAAATGAAGAAAAGATTGGTCTCTTTGCTCCTGGCTGCGTGCATGGCGCTGACTCTGGTAGCCTGCGGCAACGAAAGCACCCCTGCCGGTGATGAGGGCGGCTCCAATGATGCTGCTGAACTCACCGAAACCCAGAAGATCATTCGGGAGGCCCAGGGAATGACCCTGGAGGAACTGGCACAAAAGGCCATTGAGGAGTCCAACGGCCAGATGTTCTATGGTGTTGGCAACTCCAGCCGCGGCAAGAGCGCACTGCCCCTGTTTATTGAGTATCTCCAGACCATTGATCCCAATTATACCATGGAATTCGAGTGGCAACAGCCCAAAAACAACAAGATTTTCGATCAGCTCACTGCGGATTCCCTGAAGGATACCGGTACCTTTGCCATGACGCTGATCCAGGACGGCAACCAGATCGAGTCCAAGATGGTCCAGACCGGAATCCTGGATACCTTCATTCCCAAGGAATGGGCTGAGGCCAATGGGACCACCGCCGAGGAGTATGAGGGCTATCTGCCGCTGCAGACCCTGAACAAGATCTTCATGTACAACAACACCGGCTCCAAGAGCTATGACAACTGCTGGGACTTTGTGGCCGAGGGTGAGCATGCCCTGTTCATGGACATCGACTCCGAGATCGTGGGCAAGAACTTCTTGTACATGCTGACCCGGGACGACTATTCCGAGATGCTCAAGGAGGCCTATGAGGCGCTCCCCGCCGATGAACAGGCCTACTTCCAGCCCACTGTGGACGAAATGGCCTCTGAGGCCGAGAGCCTGGGCCTGGGCGAGAACGGAAAGTACGCGCTGGCTTGGATCAAGCTGTGGGTGGGCAGCTACAACGCCCAGACCGATGACGGTCCCATCTGCAACACGCTGGTTGACAAGTCCGCCACCGATCAGTGCGGCCTGATCGTCTATTCCAAGCTGCGCTCCGTGGAGGAGTCCGCCTCCGTTTCCAAGAATAACATCACCGTGGCGGCCTATAATGACGGCTACACCGGCATGGGCGGCTTTGGTTACTGCCACTACCTGTTCGTCACTGACAACAGCCCGCTTCCCTGGACCGCCTGCGCCTTCATTGCCTACATGACCTGCACTGCCGATGGCTTCTCCGCCTGGGGCAAGGACATCGGCGGCTATTCCTCCAACCCCGAGGTGGCCGCTGAAAACGAGGAGATCTATCACCATGAGACCGGCGGTATGTCCGAGGACGGCACCACTGTGGAGTTTGCCGCTCTGAACGACCACGGCTATGACTGGTGGGTGAACGACGGCAAGCTGGTTCTGGAGGACCCTGAGTACTGTGCTTCTGTCTCCTTCACCGTGGGCAGCTGGATCGAGATGCTGGATAAGTACAGCGCCGGCTGACAAGTAGAGTTTCCCCAAAGGGAGTAACCCCCTGGGGCGCTGCTGGCGACCAGTTTTGAATGGAAAGCAGATTCGAGCGCCCTTGGAGCACCGTCTGTCTCCAAGGGCGCCTGCTTATTCCCGCATGAGAGGAGTACCGCTATGAACCAACCAACCACCCTGCGCGCAAGCCGGTCCGGGATTGTTTGGAACAAGATCGTTACCTTTCTTTCCAAGCCTCATAATGTGATTTTGCTGCTGATGGGCATCGTGGTGACCGTCACTACCATCGCCCCGGTGGTGGCCATTGTGGAGGATACATTTAAGATTCATCCCGGAACCATTGACGCCCACCTTACCGGCCAGGTCAGCGGTTACACCTTGGTCAACTATATTGACCTGTTTACCAGCAACCTGGCCAAAACGAACCTCTGGAGCCCCCTTTTGAATACGCTGTATCTGGCCGTTGGGACCTGCGTGGTATCCATTCTCTTCGGTGGTGTGTTCGCCTTTCTGGTCACCCGCACCAATCTGGCCTGGCGGAAGTATCTCAGCTCCATTTTCATCTTCCCCTATATCATGCCCCAGTGGACGCTGGCAGTGGTATGGCAGAATCTTTTCGACTCCAACGCGGTCACCGGAACGTCCAACGGCCTGCTTGCCGCCACGCTGGGCATCCATATGCCGCTTTGGTGGTGCAAGGGACTATTCCCCAGCCTGGTGGTGCTGGGACTGCACTACGCGCCGTTTGCCTACATCCTCATCGGCGGCATTTTCCGGAATATGGACGCCAATCTGGAGGAGGCCGCTACCATTCTGGATACCCCCAAGTGGAAGACCATGTGCAAGATCACACTGCCCATGGTCAAGCCCGCCATTTTGTCCACCATTTTGCTGGTGTTCGGCAGCTCCATGGGCTCGTATCCCGTGCCTCATTATCTGGGTCTGACGACACTATCCACCAAGTATGTCTCT
>FR890955.1:63909-71422 GCA_000436875.1 Oscillibacter sp. CAG:155
GCTCAATCAGATGTCCCTCCACAGCCGGAAGAATTACACCACCGTCACCGGCAAGTCCGGCCAGATCTCCAAGATCAATCTGGGCAGAGTAGGGAAGTACATCATCGCCCTGGTGTTGGTGGTGGTCACGTTCTTTACCAGCATTTTCCCCATCGTTTCCTTTGCCTTTGAGACCTTCCTGCCCAACCCCGGCGACTATTCTTTCCTGTACACCGGCGACACGGCCAATCTTACCACCAAATGGTGGATCACCAGTGAAAACATCACGGAAAACGGCATGTACGGACAAAAGGGCATCCTCTACAATGATACGATCTGGAATGCCTTTAAGGGGACGATCCTGGTCAGCGTGGCCTGCGCACTGCTGGCCGGCACCATCGGCACCCTGATCGGCTACGCCGTCTCCAAAAACCGGAGGAGCAAGGGAGCCAACTACGTCAACGCCATGGCGTTCCTGCCGTATTTGATGCCCTCCATCGCAGTGGGTGCAGCTTTCTTCATCCTGTTTTCCAATGAGCACGTGAATCTCTTCAATACCTACACCCTGCTGATTATCGTAGGTACCATCAAGTACATCCCCTTTGCCAGCCGCAGTTCGCTCAACTCCATGCTCCAGCTGTCCGGGGAGATCGAGGAGGCCGCCATCATCCAGGATATTCCCTGGATCAAGCGGATGACCCGGATCATCATCCCCATCCAGAAGTCGTCCATCATCAGCGGCTACATGCTGCCCTTCATGACCTGCCTGCGGGAGCTGTCCTTGTTTATGCTGCTGTGCACCCAGGGCTTCATTTTGTCCACGACGCTGGATTACTTCGATGAAATGGGATTGTATGCCTTCTCCAGCGGCATCAACCTAATTTTGATCGTGACCATTCTGGTGTGCAACACCATTGTCAACAAGGTCACGGGGGCCAGCCTGGACAAGGGAATAGGAGGTTAAACCATGCCTGAAATCAGATTAGAACATGTGACCAAGCGCTGGGGCAAATTCTACGCCGTGGACGATCTGGACCTGGTCATTCAGGACAACGCCTTTGTCACGCTGCTGGGTCCCTCCGGCTGCGGAAAAACCACCACGCTGCGGATGATCGCCGGCCTGGAGACTCCTACTTCCGGGCGCATCACCATTGGAGACCAGGTGGTCTTTGACAGTGCGCTGGGCATCAATGTCCCTGCCAATAAGCGGAAGGTGGGCTTTTTGTTCCAGAACTATGCGCTCTGGCCCAATATGACGGTTTACGACAATATTTCCTTCGGCCTGAAAAACATCAAGGAGCCTCTCCCCAAGGTGGACTTTGAAGCCAAGACCGCCGCGCGGCTGGCGGAGATCCTGCGTCAGCCGGAGGAAGTGGTCAAGGTGTTGGAGGAGTGCCGGGACAAAAACGGAAAGCTGGATGAAAAGAAAGCCCAGCTCAAGTTGGTGGACACCTTCACCATCTCCATTTATACGGCAAAGCAGCTGCTCTCCTACCATGTGGAGAAGTCCCCGGATCTGACCGGGACGATTGCCCAGCTTACAGGCAAGGTGGATGCTGCGCGGAAGGCGGCTGTGGCTGCCGGCGGGGAGCTGGACGGAGAGTTCCGCCTGGTGAAAGGCGGCCAGGTGGTCACCGAGACCCGGAAGATGACCAAGGAGGAGATCGACCTGACGGTTCGCCGGGTGTCCCGGATCGTCAAGATCGGTATGTTCATGGACCGCTATCCCGCCGAGCTCTCCGGCGGCCAGCAGCAGCGGGTGTCCATTGCCCGGGCCCTGGTGGGAGAGCCGGCGGTGATCCTGGCGGACGAACCCACCGGCGCCCTGGATTCCCGTACCGGCCGGGAGGTGCTGGCCATGCTGCAGGAACTCCATGCTGCCGGCAACACTGTGGTCCTCATCACCCATGATAACTCCATCGCTGTCCAGGCCCAGCGGATCATCCGTCTGGAAGACGGCCGGGTGATCTACGACGGCGACGCCAGCGCTCCGGAGGCGGTGGTCACGCCGGACCGGGCCGGAAAGGGGATGGGCGCGAAATGAGTCTGATCGAAACCTTTCAGCTGGCCCTGAAAAACATCCTGGGCAGCAAGATGCGGACCTTTTTGACGATGCTGGGCATCATCATCGGCGTGTGCGCGGTGATCGTCATCGTGGGCCTCGGCAACGGCATGCAGGGCTACATCGAAAGCCAGTTTGAGGACATGGGCACGGATTCGCTGACCGTGATGATCATGGGCCGCGGCTCCTCCCGCTCCGTTTCCGATGAAGAGATGTATGAGATGGTGGCGGATAACAGCGACCTGCTCAAGCAGATCTCCCCCACCGTCACCATGACGGGCATTTTGAAAATCGGCAGCGACAGCATCACCACTACCTCTATGACCGGCGTCAGCGAGGATTACTTCTCCATGAAGGACTATACCGTGGCGCAGGGCCGGGGGCTTCAGTGCACCGACATGGAGAACCGGAAAAAGGTCTGCGTGATCGGGCAGTACCTGAACATGGCCTATTACGGCGGCAGTGCTGTGGGCCAGACGCTGAAAATCGGCGGCACCACCTTTACCATCGTGGGAGTTCTGGCCCAGCAGTCCAGCGATCTGGAGGAGGGCGGCACGGATGACTGCGTCTACCTCCCCTATACCACGGCATCCCGGCTCAACTATACCGGCACCATCAGCAGCTATACCATCACCGTCCAGGACAAGGATCAGGTCTCGGAGGCAAAGTCGCTGGTGGAAAGTGAGCTGTATGAAATTTTTGAAGATGATGACGCCTATACTGTTACCAGCATGGCGGAAATGCTGGACACCATGAACGAAATGGTCAACGTCATCATCTATATCCTGGCGGCCATCGCGGCCATCTCCCTGGTGGTAGGCGGCATCGGCATCATGAACATCATGCTGGTCTCCGTCACCGAGCGGACCCGGGAAATCGGTATCCGCAAGGCTCTGGGCGCCCGGGAGAGCGTCATCATGCGCCAGTTCGTCATCGAGGCGGCCACCACCTCCTCCATGGGCGGTATCCTGGGGATTCTCCTGGGTTACGGACTCTCCTCCGTGGCCACCATGGTGATTGCCCGGGTGATGCCGGATACGCCCATCACGGTCAGCCCCAGCCTGCTGGCGGTGCTGGTGGCCTTCGGTGTGTCCACCGGCATCGGCATCGTGTTCGGCTATATCCCCGCCAAGAAGGCGGCAAATCTCAACCCCATTGACGCGCTCCACTACGACTGAGTGCAGAAAGCAAAAAAAGGAGGAATGGCACAGCCGTTCCTCCTTTTTTATTCCCACTTTATTCCTCCGAGAGACGCCGCATCAGCGCGATCTCCCGGGCGTAGCCGGGCAGTTCGTTGGGGGTCTCCAGGCAGAAGGGCAGCTCCCGCAGGGCCGGGTGCCGGACCACACGGGTCAGGGCCTCCAGCCCAATGCAGCCCTCCCCGATGCACGCGTGCCGGTCCTTTCGGGAGCCGGCGGGATTTTTGCTGTCGTTGAGGTGGATGGCTTTGAGGCGGGAAAGGCCGATGACCCGGTCGAACTCCGTCAGGACCCCGTCCAGGTCATGGATCAGGTCGTACCCGGCGTCGGAGACGTGGCAGGTATCGAGACACACGCCCATCTTGTCTCCCAGCTCCACCCGGTCCAGAATGGCCCGCAGCTCCTCGAACCGGTCGCCCACCTCCGTGCCCTTTCCGGCCATGGTCTCCAGCAGCACGGTGGTGGACTGGTCCGGCCGGAGGATGGCGTTGAGTCCGGCTGCGATCAGGTCGATGCCGGTGTCGATCCCCTGGCCCACATGGCTGCCGGGGTGGAAGTTATAGTACTGGCCCGGCAGGTGCTCCAGACGGGTGAGATCGTCGGCCATGGTCTCCTGGGCGAAGCGGCGGTTTTTCTCCTCGGCGCCGCAGAGGTTCAGGGTTTAGGGAGCGTGGGCGATGAGCGGAGCGAAGCGGTGGGCCGTCAGCAGCTCCCGCAGCGCCGCAGCGTCTGCCGGGTCCAGGGCCTTGGCCCGGCTGCCCCGGGGGTTGCGGGTAAAAAACTGAAAAGTATCCGCCCCGAGTTCCAGCGCCTGGCGGCCCATGGCCGCAAAGCCCCGGGAGGCGGAGAGATGACAGCCGATATGCAGCATAAAAAAACCTCCGATGCGTATGATCGTTTTTTAACACCATACCACAAACCGGTGGAAAAGTCCCGGATAAATGCAACAAGGGGCGGCGGAAATACATCCGCCGCCCCTTTCATACGTCAGGAATGGGACGGAGGGTCCTGGGCGGCGTCCTCCCCGCTCTCCAGGAACAGGGCTTCCGCCTGCTGCTGCGTGGCGATCAGGTCGGCCCGGAGGCGGGCGAGAAGCGCTTCGGCGTCGGTAATGGCGTTGAACAGCAGCAGGTACTCCTTACTTAGATTTTGCATTTGAGAGTTCCTCCTTTTCGTTGGCTCCACAAAATCTTGATGTTGTTGCTGTTATCATACACAAAATGAAGAAGGGATTCTGTCTGATTCTGTCGAGTTGCTCGGCAATTTGCAAAAAAAGGAAAAAGTGGCGCCCCAGAGGGGGAAATCGCCGGGAAACAGACGAAAACCGGCGGGGGAAAAGGCAGGAGTCCTGCTAAGCCGCGGCGCCGCGGTGTTCAGGTGCTTCAAAGCACGCGGCAGCGATTGGAAACGCACGGGTAATAAGTTTGTAAAAGAAGAAAATGAAAGGTAAAATCCTGGTAAAACCTTTTTCAAAAGTTCGGAAATCTTGTTGAATGGCCTGCAAAAAGGGACTATACTCACTCCGTCGAAAGGAATTTCTGACAAATCATATCAGTATCAAGTGTGAGGAAGGATCAAAATGGAAATGAAGAAGAGAGTCCTGACCGGTGCCCTGTGCGGCGCACTGCTGGTGGGGACGGTGGTTCCCGCACTGGCTGCCACCGAGCACTACAACAACGGTGCCTCCGTGGGCGGCAGCGCCGAGTGGACCGCCTGGACGGAGAAGTGGGACACCGTGGCCACGGACTACACCAAGGTGTCCATGACCCCCGGCGCCGACGAGACGGAGCTGAATTTTGCCTGGTACAGCAAGGATGACGGCAAGGCTGCGACCCCCGTGGTCCACTTCGGTACGGACCGGAACAATCTCAAGACCTTCACCGGCAAGGCCGCCGATGTGGATGTCTCCCTGACCGACGGCGTGGCCTATGACTACAACCACGTCACCGTCACCGGGCTGAAGGAGAACACCACCTATTACTACACGGTGGAGAAAAACGGCGTCCAGTCCGACGTGGAGACTTACAAGACTCGCAGCTTCTCCACGATCAAGATGCTCTATGTGGGCGATCCCCAGATCGGTGCTTCCAAGGGCCAGCCCCAGGGCGGCGAAACCCTGGCCGCTGACAGCGGCGCCGGCAACACCGCCGCCCGGAACGACTCCTTCGGCTGGAACCGGACGCTGGAAGCCGCCCTGGCTCAGGACCCCGATGTGAACTTCATCATCTCCGCCGGTGACCAGATCAACAAGACCGGCAAGCCCAAGGAGGAGGAGTACGCCGGCTACCTGGCCCCCGAGGCGCTGGCATCTTTGCCTGTGGCTACCACCATCGGCAACCATGATTCCCTGAACCCTGATTATTCCTACCACTTCAACAACCCCAACGCCACGGATTACGGCACCACCGAGGCCGGCGGCGACTACTATTATTCCTACGGTGACGGGCTGTTCATCGTGCTCAACACCAACAACTACAACGTGGCTGAGCACAAGAAGGCCATCCAGGAGGCCGTCGCTTCCGATCCCGACGCCGCCTGGCGCATCGTCACCATTCACCAGGATATCTACGGCAGCGGCCTGGATCACTCCGACACCGACGGCATGATCCTGCGGACCCAGCTGACCCCCATCTTTGATGAGTACGACATCGACGTGGTGCTCCAGGGACACGACCACACCTACAGCCGCTCCAAGCTGCTCTACGGTGACGGCCAGACCCACGGCTCCTATGAGTTCCAGCTCAATGCCGACGGCAGCGACTACGACTGGGATCACGCCTACAACACCACCAACAACACCCAGATCCCCCTCTCCCCCGCTGACGGTGACACCGCCGGTGAGGCCCTGCTGAACAACTTCCAGGCGGACAACAAGTGCTACACCATCGAGACCGCTGTGGGCAACACCGTGACCAACCCCAACGGCACGCTGTATATGACCGCAAACTCCGCCTCCGGCTCCAAGTTCTATGAGCTGATCTCCGCCCAGCAGGACTATATCGCCAAGCGCAGCCAGAACTGGCTGCCCAGCTGGTCCGTCATCACTCTCAGCAAGACCTCCTTCTCCATCGACACCTATCAGCTGACCGCCGACGGCAAGACGGAGAAGATTGACAGCACCTTCACCATCAACAAGACCGGTGCCGGTGAGAGCCTCACCGCTCCCCTGACCCGCGCCCAGGCAGTCCAGCGCCTGTATGACGCCGCCGGCCGTCCCGCCGTCTCCACGGCTGCCGGGTTTACCGATGTGTCCGCCGACGCCTCTTACCTGAAGGCCGTGGCCTGGGCCAAGGCGCAGGGCATCGTCAAGGGTGTCACCGGTACGGCCTTCCAGCCCGATGAGACCATTACCCAGGCCCAGTTCGCGGCCATGCTGACCCGCTATGCCGCCGTCAAGGGCAAGACCGGCGCCTCCGCCAGTGCCACGCCCGCCCAGGGTCTGAGCTATGCCAAGACCAATGGGCTGCTGACCGGCAGCGCCGTCACCGCCTCTACTGCGGATTACGCCCTGACCAAGCTGGGCTGATCCCGTTCCCCTTTCCCTGCTTCGTCTCTCCGCAGGCAAACTGCCTGCGGAGAGACGCTGTTTACTTTTTCATGAAACGAGGTCTTTCCCGTGAATCGTGTGGTTTGGAAACGCTGGGTGCCGCCGCTGGTGCTGCTGGCGCTGTTTTTGCTGCTGGTGGTCCGGCTCAATCAGGTGGACAAGGTGGCGCTGGTCTCCCGGGAGGGGCAGACCTTTGAAAAAGGCGTGGTCACAGAGATCCTGCAGGATAACATCCAGCCCGACGGTAGCCGCACGGGCGAGCAGGTGGTCCGCGTCCTCATGAAAAGCGGTGAACTCAAGGGCCAGGAGATCGAAACCACTTCCAGCTCCGGCTTTTTGTTCGGCGCACCCTGCACCGTGGGCATGAAAGTGGTGGTGATGCAGAGCCTGTCGGGGGACACGGTGGTCTCCAGCGTCTATGCCCAGGACCGGGAGTTCCAGATCCTGGCCTTTGCGGCGCTGTATCTGCTGGCGCTGTGCCTCATCGGCGGCTGGCAGGGGGCCAAGGGCGCCCTGGGCCTGATCTTCACCTTCGGCTGTATTTTGTGGGTCTATCTGCCTCTGGTGTACCGGGGCTGGTCCCCCTTCTGGAGCGCCGTGCTGGTGTGTGCCGTCACCGCGGTGGTGACGCTGTGGCTGGTGGGCGGTCCCACCCGCAAGACGCTGGTGGCCACCGCCGGCACGGTGGCCGGGGTGGTGATGGCCGGGGTGGGGGGGGGGGGGCTT
>FR890955.1:71480-76962 GCA_000436875.1 Oscillibacter sp. CAG:155
GCGACATCGAGAGCCTCATGACCCTCTGGAGCACTGCAGACATCCAGGTGGGCGGACTGCTGTTCTCCGGGCTTTTGATCTCCTCCCTGGGGGCCACCATGGACGTGGCCATGTCCATCGCCAGCTCCATGGCGGAGGTCCAGGCCCAGACGCCGGACATCTCCCGGCGGGCACTGTTCCAGGCCGGCATGCGGGTGGGCCGGGACATGATGGGCACCGACTCCAACACGCTGATCCTGGCCTTTGCCGGCGGAAGCGTGTCCATGCTGGTGCTGGACTACGCCTACGACCTGCCCTGGCTCCAGATCATCAACTCAAACAACATCGGCATCGCCGTCATGCAGGGCCTTGCCGGCAGCTTCGGCGTGGTGCTGAGCGTACCGGTGACGGTGGCCTTGGCAACTCTGCTCTATGTTCGGCCGGGCCGGGAGACGCCTGCCCCGCTGGAGCAGGAGCAGGCCTGATCCTTTGCCCGGAAGATGCGAAGGGCACGTTTACAAAAGTGATTCCGAGAAATCCCACAGCAGCAAAACAGCGGCCGCCGGTTGCATTCCGGCGGCCGCTGTGGTTTACTGGTACAAACGCTGTGACCGCCGCTGACAAAAAGCGGCGGGAAAGGAGAACACAAGATGGAAAAGCTGATGATCGCCTCCGACCTCCACGGCTCCGCCCGGTACTGCCAGCTGCTGCTGCAGCGCTTCCAGCAGGAGGGCGGGGAGCGGCTTTTGCTGCTGGGAGATCTTTTGTACCACGGTCCCCGGAACGACCTGCCGGAGGGCTATGCCCCCAAGCAGGTCATCGAGCTGCTCAACGGCTGCCGGGAGCATTTGCTGTGCGTCCGGGGAAACTGTGACGGAGAGGTGGATCAGATGGTGCTGGACTTCCCCATTCTGGCGGAGTATGCCGTCCTCACCTGGGGCGGCCGGACACTCTACGCCCATCGCCCGGACGCTGGCTCCCGAGCCCTCTGTGCTGTTTATGGATGAGCCCCTCAGCAACCTGGACGCCAAGCTGCGTCTGGAAATGCGCTACGAGCTGCAGCGGCTCCATGTAGAGACCGGGTCTACCTTCGTCTATGTGACCCATGACCAGATGGAGGCCATGACGCTGGCCACCCAGATCTGCCTGATCGAAAATGGTGTCCTCCAGCAGTACGATGCGCCGCTGACGGTTTACAACCGTCCCAACAACCTGTTTGTGGCGGACTTCGTGGGCAATCCCTCCATCAACTTTGTGGAGGCCAAGGGAAAACAGCGGGAGGACGGCGCTTTGGAGCTGGCCGTTTTCCAGAACCGAAAGGTCACGTTCCGTCCCGCTGCTCCGCTGAATCTGAGTGAATGGTTCCAAAAGCGGGACAGCGCCGCCGCGGAAAAGGCCGCCGCACTGAAAGCCAAATCCGCAGAGAAGTCCTACGTGGAAAAGAGCAACAAGGACGAGATCTTCCGGTACCACATCGCCAAGGTGGTGGAGGATGATTATTCCCTCCAGGAGGAGCCGGTCCTGACCAACGAGGATTTTGTGCTGGGGATCCGCCCGGAAGCCATCGACATTGTGGAGTCCGGCCATTTGGACGGCGAGATCTACGGCGCCATGCCCACCGGCATGGAGTCCACCATCAAGGTGCGGGTGGATGATTTCCTCCTCACCGGCGTGGTCTTTGGCAGTACACTCTTTGCCATCGGATCCAAGATCCATGTGGACATCTCCGGCGATCATGTGATGCTCTTTGACCGCAGAAGCGGTCAGTGCATTGCCCTTGGTGCCCTGGAGGTGTGACAGTCAAATCCAAGAGGTCCGGGGCGCGGGTGATTTTCACCCGCGCCCCGCTTTTCTGAACCTTCTTTCCAGTGGAATGGAGCAGATGGAAAGAAGAAATATATGGCCGTGGTCAGAGAAAAAAGGGACACCGACCAATGAATATGCAGCATTTTGACGAAAAATAGACGGCTGAACCCGGAAATATTTTGGCGGGGAAGAACGGCAAAACGGGGGATTCTTGGCAAAAATTGTACAGCATTTCCTATAAAAATGTGCTATCATAACCCTGAATCAACAGTTGTTGGGAAGGATCCCGCAATCTTTGCCGCAGCGTTTTCAGGACGCTGCGGTTGATTTTGCCGGAGAGCTTCCTGAAAGGAGCAAATATGGCACAAGCAGATTCCAATGTCCTGCGCCTCGGCGTGGATGTGGGGTCCACGACTGTGAAAACCGTGGTCCTGGACCCGAATACCAACGGTGTTTTGTTTACCCGCTATCAGCGGCATAATGCCCACCAGGCGGCTACCGTCCGGCAGCTTCTCACAGAAGCGGCCGGGCGGTTTCCCGATACCCGGTTCCGGGTCGGCGTCTGCGGTTCCGGTGGACGGCCCATCGCTGCCGCTCTGGGAGCGCACTATGTCCAGGAGGTCGTGGCCAACGCGGCGGCGGTTCGGGCGCTGTACCCCAATGTCCGCACCGCCGTGGAGCTGGGGGGCCAGGATGCCAAGGTGATCTTTTTCCACTATGACGAGGACGCCGGCCGGCTCCAAACCTCCGACATGCGGATGAACGGCAGCTGCGCCGGCGGTACCGGAGCATTTATTGATGAGATCGCGGCGCTGCTGAACGTTCCGGCGGACGAATTTGAGCAACTGGCCGCCCGGGGAAAGACGGTTTACAGCATCTCCGGCCGGTGCGGTGTGTTTGCCAAGACGGACATCCAGCCGCTGCTGATCCAGGGAGCAGAGCGGACGGATATCGCCCTTTCCACCTTCCATGCCATCGCCAAGCAGACCATCGGTGGTCTCTCTCAGGGACTGGAGCTGACGGCGCCCATCATCTTTGAGGGCGGTCCTCTGACCTTCAACCCCACGCTGGTGCGGGTGTTCGCGGAGCGGCTGCATCTTACGGAACAGGACATTGTCCGCCCGGAGCATCCGGAGACCATTGTGGCCCGGGGAACCGCCATCGCCGTGGATGAGCTTTTCCCCGGTCAGCAGGACGCCATAACCCTGGCTCAGGCGCTGGAGCGATTGGATCATGCTCCGGCCCAGCCGCAGGATGCCGCCGGAACGGGAAAGCCCTACTTTGCCAGCGATGCGGAGCGGGACGCCTTTCTCCGCCGCCATTTGGCGGAACTGCGGGAGCCGGTAGACGTCACAGACCGGAACGTGCTGCGGGGGTATCTTGGCATTGACTCCGGGTCCACCACCTCCAAGTTCGTCTTTATGGATGAGGATGAGCAGGTGACGGACACCTTCTACGCCAATAACCAGGGAGAACCCCTGCGGGTGGTGCGGCAGGGACTCATGGCTCTGGCAGAGAAATACCGGAAAAAGGGGATCCGGCTGGAGGTGCTGGGCCTGGGTACCACCGGTTACGGGGAGCAGATGCTTTCCGCGGCGTTCCACGCGGATTACCACACAGTGGAGACCGTGGCCCACGCCCGGGGCTGCCGCCGCTTTTTCCCGGATGCCACCTTCCTGCTGGACATCGGCGGCCAGGACATGAAGGCCATCTGGCTCAAGGATGGTGTGGTCACCAACATCATGCTCAACGAGGCCTGTTCCTCCGGCTGCGGGTCTTTCCTGGAAAATTTTGCCTCCACGCTGGGAATGCCGGTGGACCAGGTGGCCAAGGCCGCCTTCCGTTCCCGGGGTCCCGCGGAGCTGGGCAGCCGGTGCACCGTGTTCATGAACAGCACCATCATCAATGAACAGCGCAACGGCAAGCAGCCTGATGACCTGATGGCGGGCCTTTGCCGGTCCATTATCGAAAACGTCTTTACCAAGGTGGTTCGGATCGCCAATGTCTCTGAACTGGGAGATCGGGTGGTGGTCCAGGGCGGAACCTTCCGGAACTTCGCGGTCCTCCGGGCTCTGGAGGAATATCTGGGCCGGGAGGTGACCCTGGCCCCATACCCCGGCGAAATGGGCGCTCTGGGCGCGGCTCTTGCGGTCAAACAGGAGGTGGAGGCCCACGGCTACGCCAACGGCCGCTGTTCGGCTTTCATCGGCTTCGACGCGGTGGGGCAGTTTACATACACCCGGGAGAGCGGCGTGGTCTGCCCGCACTGCGCCAACCACTGCAGCCGCACGATTCTTCGCTTCCCGGATGGGGGCTGTTTTGTGACCGGCAACCGGTGTGATCGGGGCGCCGTGGTGACGGAGGGCCAGAGCTTGGCGGCGGAGAAGACCGCCCAGGTGCCGGACCTCATGCGCCTGCGCCGTGAGATGCTCTTCAAGACCTATCCGGTCTCCCCGGTGCGGGAGAGCCAGGGGGAGACCATCGGCCTGCCCCGAGTGCTGGAGTTCTGGGACAGCATGCCCTTCTGGAGCACTTTCTTCCGGGCCCTGGGCTACGAGGTGCGCTATTCCCGCCCCAGCAGCCGCAAACAGTATGAGAGCGGCCTTCAGTATGTGGCATCGGATACCATCTGCTTTCCGGCCAAGCTGGTCCACGGTCATGTGCTGGACCTGTCCCAGCAGGGGGTAAACCGAATCTTCCTGCCCTACATCCTCCATATGCCCACGGAGAACCAGCGGGAAAAGAGCCCCTATGTCTGCCCGGTCATCATGGGCTACTCCATGGTGGTGCGCAATTTCCAGTCGCCGGAGCAGCATTTCCCCGTGCGCTTTGAGACGCCGGTGTTCCACTGGTTTACGGAGAAAGACCGGCAGCGGCAGATCTGCCAGTACGCCGTGGATCACTGCGGTGCCACCAAGGGGCAGGCCCAGCAGGCCTACCGCCAGGCGGCGGCTGCCATTGAGACCTTCCGCCGCCAGCTGGTGGAAGAGGGGGAGAAGATCATCGCCCAGACGGAGCAGGCGGGTACCTTTGCCGTGGTGCTGGCCGGGCGGCCCTACCACACCGATCCCCTCATCAACCACGATCTTGCCCGGATGTTCACCCGCCGGGGCATCCCGGTGTTGACGGTGGACAGTCTGCCGGGACTGGACCGGGCGGACCTGCACCAGTCCCGGGTGGAGATCACCAATGATTTCCATGCCCGGATGCTCTCCGGCGCCATGGTGACGGCGGAGCATCCCTCACTGGAGTATGTGCAGATCGTCAGTTTCGGCTGTGGCCACGATGCCATCTTGTCCGATGAGATCATCCGCCTGTTGGGGGAGGGCAGCGGTAAGCCGCCCTTGATTTTGAAAGTGGACGAGAGCGAAGCCGCCGGGTCCCTGGGCATCCGCGTGCAGTCCTTCATTGAGACGGTAGAGCTGCGCCGGGCCGCTCAGGCGGAGCGGATGACTCAGCCGGGTCGCCTGCCGGAGCCCTATCCCGCCAAGTACCGGAAAGAGGATAAAAAACTGCGCACTGTGCTGGTGCCCAATATCTCAGCCCCGGTCTCCACGCTTCTGGCGGCCCTGCTGGACCGGGAGGGCATCCGGGCGCAGGCTCTGCCGGTGGGCGGTCCGGAGCAGATCCGGGTAGGGAAGAAGTATACCCACAACGACATCTGTTTCCCCTGTCAGATGGTCATCGGCGAACTGAT
>FR890955.1:77024-78682 GCA_000436875.1 Oscillibacter sp. CAG:155
CGGTGGGCATGGCCAAGCCAATCTGTGACTGCCGTATGGCAAACTATACGGCCATTCTCCGGAAAGCCCTGGACAGTGCAGGTTTTGAAGCCGTGCCCATTCTCACCACAGACCCCGGCGATACCAAGGGCATCCATCCCGGCGTCTCCATGCTGGGGGCCCGGTCGGTGCTGCTGGCGGCGTGGGCGTTCTCCATGCTGGATATTCTGGAGGAGCTTTGCCGGAAGATCCGCCCCTATGAGGCCATTGCCGGAGAGACCAACCGGGTGTTCCAGTCCTGCGTGGAAGAGATTGCCCAGGGTTCCAAGAAGGGGCTGGGGCAGATGCTCGCGGCGTTCCGCCGGTCCATCAATGCCTTCTGCGGCCTCCACTATGACCGTTCTGTCCGCAAGCCCCGGGTGCTGGTCACCGGCGAGCTGCTGGTGAACTTCCACCCCGGTACCAACTTCCATGTGGTGGAATATCTGGAGAAAAACGGGATGGAGACGATCCTGCCCCGCATCACTTATCAGTTCCGCAAGGATTTCCAGGCCGCCATCAGTGAGATTCGGGATTTCGGTGCCCATCTGGCACCCTACTCCTTTGCTCTGGATGCCGCGGTGGAGGGTATCCAGCGCTATTTGGAGCGTATCGCTGCGGCTCACCCGCTGTATCATAAGGCTGCCCGGCCTCAGGATCTTTATGATGGGGTGAGCGGCATCATCCCCAAGACTCTTACCTGCGGCGAAGGATGGCTCATGGCCGGAGAGATCGCCCACTATGCCGCCGAAGGGGTCCGCTCCTTCATTATCCTCCAGCCCTTTGGATGCCTCCCCAACCATGTATGCGGCCGGGGTGTCACCAAGCGGCTCAAGGAGCTCTACCCCGGTGTGCAGATCCTGCCGCTGGATCTGGACCCGGATACCAGCTATGCCAACGTGGAAAACCGGCTGCAGATGCTCATCATGAATCAGTCTGCGGAGCGGGAGGCGATGGAGTCCCCGGAGGTCCCGGCACGCCGGACGCCGCGGAGCAACTACCACCACCCGGCGCTGTCCTCCACCTGACCGGCGGGAACTCCCGCAGCAGCCCGGTACGGAGAGAAATTTTCATACAGCGGGCAGGCACCGGAAACTATGGAAGAGGAGTCATCAATGGAACTTTTGGAAATTCTCAAGCGCCCGGAGGGCTATGCGGGACAAAACCGGAACCTTCCGGCGGATTGGAAAGCCAATGCGCAGCAGCTTTGTTGGGAATACAACAACGCTGCCCCGAATCAACCGAAACAGCGGCAGGCCATTTTGCAGAAACTGTTGGGAACCTGCCATCCCCTGACCTTTATCGAACCGGATTTTCACTGTGATTATGGCTTCAACATCCATACACACGGCCTTGCGGTCATCAACTACAACTGCGTGATTCTGGATACCTCGCCGGTTCATATCGGAGCCGGGGCCTTTATTGCCCCAGGGGTATGCCTGGCCTGCTCCGGACATTCTCTGGACCCCGCCCAGCGATCGGAGGGGATCAGCACCTCTGCACCCATCACACTGGAGGATGACGTGTGGATCGGGGCCAATGCGGTGGTCTGCGGCGGCGTCACCATCGGAAAAGGCTCCATGATCGGAGCAGGCAGCGTGGTGACCCGGGATATCCCCGCCGGTGTAGTGGCGGCGGGT
>FR890955.1:78715-108157 GCA_000436875.1 Oscillibacter sp. CAG:155
CCGGCCCATCCGCCCGGTTACGGAGCAGGACAGGATTCCACAGGAACAGATGGCATTTTAAGTCGGTTTGCAGATCTCAATGGCCCGCGGCATTTTGCCGCGGGCCTTCTTGCTGTCGGCAGCCAGCCGGAGTGTCCCGCCGGATTTTGTCCAAGAACGGTTGCATGAGAATATGAGTGCTGTCAAAATACCAGCTGAACGGGGGAGATCACTGAATGGGCGGCGGTCCGTCCAGAACATGGGGGCCTCTGGTGCCGTCTTCATTGAGGTAGTATCCATCCACGATGGTAGACAGTCCGCCTCCGAAATGCCATCCCCGTTCCTCCAGAAATGGGATGAATGCGTCCCAGAAGTCTTCTGCCGTAATATTCGGCTGGACCTGTACACAGCCTTGAATTTCGATTTCCTTGATCATTGCGTTGCCTCCAAATCCTTTCATTTTTCATCAGAGGGAGGAAAGTGCGCTGCTGAGTTGGTGCCCCGCAGACGGGAGCGCATATGCGATATGGGCGGCATTCTATCATACATTTCCCGGTCTTCCGTGAATTTTTTCTGAACTTTCCGAAAGCACCATTCGTTTGTGCATGGCAGCTTGTTGGTAGATCATCCTGCAACTCAGGGACGCAGCGTCCGCAGATGCCCCAGCCGCGGGGATTTCTGTGGGCCCGGGTGCCAGCAAAAGCGTTCTATTTGTTGGAAATCTATGGCAGTATTTTTTGCTTTTGTCATTTTCCGAAAATATTTGTTTCCAAATTGTTGTTTATTGCAGGTGCGGGTGCTGATACAATCATGGCCACTGCCGGGCAAGGAGGAGGAAGTGACGTGCGTTCCATTACGGCAGAGGATGTGGAGAGAACATCGGCAAAACGGCCCGGAAGGGGCCATGGGAAAAGCCGTTTGCAACAACATGAAAATTTGAAAGGATGAATGGTATGAAAAAGATCGTTATGCTTCTGCTGACCGCATGCCTGCTGCTGTCACTGGCAGCCTGCGGCAAGAACACGGAGGACACCAACAAGAATGTGGACGATTCCCAGACCATGGAGGAATCCCAGAACACGGATGAGTCCCAGGGCACGGAAGAGTTCCAGGAGCCCGTTGACGAGGAGACCATTGAGGGTGTCATCAACCGCCTGGACGACTATCTGGTGCTGCTGGACAGCGACGGAAATTATCACATTTTTGACTTCGGTGAGGGCGTGGACCAGAAGAGTCTGGCAGAGGGTGACAGCGTGAAGGTGATTTATGTCGGTGTACTGGATCAGGAAGATCCGGCACCGGTGGCAGTGTCGGTGGAAAAGACTGACGGCTGATAAAACACGAAAAAGGACAGGACACAAAGTGTCCTGTCCTTTTTTGCATTTTACAGAAAACTGTCAGTTGGAAGCGGAATCTCCGAAAAAGAGTGCCAGGTCGTCTTCCACCGTGCCAATACCTGCAATGCCGAAGTTATCTACCAGCACCTTGGCCACATTAGGGCTGAGGAAGGCGGGCAGGGTGGGACCCAGATGGATGTTCTTCACGCCCAGATACAGCAGGGCCAGCAGTACGATCACGGCCTTCTGCTCGTACCAGGCGATGTTGTAGACAATGGGCAGGTCGTTGATGTCCGACAGGCCGAAGACCTCCTTGAGCTTCAGGGCGATCACCGCCAGCGAGTAGGAGTCGTTGCACTGTCCGGCATCCAGTACGCGGGGAATGCCGCCGATGTCGCCCAGATCCAGCTTATTGTACTTATACTTGGCACAGCCGGCGGTGAGGATCACTGCGTCCTTGGGCAGGGCCTTTGCAAACTCGGTGTAGTACTCCCGGCTCTTGGCCCGGCCGTCACAGCCTGCCATCACCACGAATTTCCGAATGGCGCCGGACTTCACAGCTTCCACGATTTTGTCCGCCAGCGCCAGCACCTGGGCATGGGCAAAGCCGCCGGTGATCTCACCCCGCTCGATCTCCTGGGGCGGGGGGCAGGTCTTGGCCTGGGCAATGAGTGCGGAGAAATCCTTCTCCTCTCCGATGCCGCCGGGAATGTGCTTGCAGCCGGGGTAACCAGCGGCGCCAGTGGTGTAAAGCCGGTTCTTGTAGCTGTCCTTGGGAGGAACGATGCAGTTGGTGGTCATCAGGATGGGACCGTTGAAGGACTCAAACTCCTCCTTCTGCTTCCACCAGGCGTTGCCGTAGTTGCCCACGAAGTTGGGATACTTCTTGAAGGCGGGGTAGTAGTGGGCGGGGAGCATCTCGGAGTGGGTGTACACGTCCACACCGGTGCCCTGGGTCTGCTCCAGAAGCATCTCCAGGTCCCGCAGATCGTGACCGGAGACCAGGATGCCAGGATTCTTTCCAACGCCGATGTTCACCTTGGTGATCTCAGGGTTGCCGTAGGCAGAGGTGTTGGCCTTGTCCAGCAGCGCCATGCCCTCTACGCCGTATTTTCCTGTTTCCATGGTCAAAGCGACCAGATCATCCACGGTGAGAGAATCATCCAGGGTAGCGGCCAGCGCACGCTGAAGGAACGCGTCCACTGCCTCGTCATCCTGAAGCAGGGCGTTGGCGTGTTTGGAGTAGGCGGAGAGGCCCTTGAGACCGTAGGTGATCAGTTCCCGGAGGGAGCGGATGTCCTCATCCTCGGTGGCAAGTACGCCCACCTGTGCGGCTTTGGCCTCCCAGTTCTCACTGCCATCCCAGCGGGCGGCCGCAGGCAGCGCCTCCACATCCTGCACCTGGGGCAGCAGGGCCTGTGTTTCATCCAGCGTCATACGGATACGGGCTTGAATGGCATCCTTATCAAAGTTGGCATTGGTGATGGTGGTGAAAAGGTTCAAAGTGACGAGGCGGTTGACTTCCACGGGGACCTTTGCATCCTGCGCCCGCAGGGCGGTTGTCACGGCGGAGAGTCCCTTTGTCACATAGACCAGCAGATCCTGCATGGCTGCCACATCGGGTTTCTTTCCGCACACGCCGGAAAGCGTGCAGCCGGTGCAGCCGGCAGTCTCCTGGCACTGATAGCAAAACATTTTGCGCTCCATATTTGATTCCTCCTGTGTTGGTTCTGGGCGGTGAGGCTTCAAAAGCCCGCCCGGTGGGATTACGCTCGATGGGTTTACTATACAGAGTTTGAACCGGTTATTCCGTTGTTATCACAACAAAATAAAAAACTGACATAATTTTCTGCAAATTTAGCAGCAAGCATGGAAAGCTGGCCTCAGTGGGCCGGCTTTCCATGCTTCTGGGTGCAGCGCCGGGGGGCGGACCGGTGCAACAGAGGCTTTTTTCTCAATGGGGAGAGGAGCTGGGTGAATTTTGGTGGAGTTATGCCTGCGCAGAGGGAAGGAGCGGGGAAGAAGAATTTTGCAGGAGGGTTCCCAATGCGGACAAAAACAGCCGCAGTGTGGGTGTGAGGCCGCCGGAGTGGTAAACGGCGCCGAAGGAGATGGGAGAGAAGGCAGGAATGGGAATATAGCGCAGACCAGGAATCCGTGCGGGCCGCAGGTCCGGCATGATGGCAAAGGCGTAGCCGGCCTCTACCAGGGTGTGAACGATCTCCAGATTATCGCAGAAGAGCATTTGATCCGGATTGCGCTCGGCCACCACCTGATTTTGAACCGAGAACAGCGCAGGCGGATAGATAGGCGGGGGGCAGGTTGCGATCCGCCCGCCATTTTTCACCTGCTCAATGGTGAGCTGGTCATAGACGGCCAGAGGGTGGGTCTCACTGCAAATGCAGACCAGTGGGCAGCGGATCAATTCCCGGTAAACTGCTTTTGGCGGGGCGGACTCCTGCAGGGAGAGCAGAACCTGCACGTCGTCCTCTGCCAGCAGATTCTCCAAAGAGGCGTACGGCAGCAGCCGCAGGACGGGGAGCAGCCGTGGTTGTTCCTGGTGAAGCTGGGCCAGTACCGGGCGCAGGAGGCGCAATTCCATAAAATTCCGGCAGCCGATGCCGAAGCGCAGGGGAAGGGTCGCCTGACATTCCTTCAGGCGCGCCTTGGAGAGACCGGACAGTTTTAAAATCTCATTGGCGTACTGGGTGAACAGGTGCCCCGCCTGGGTCAGGCGGACGCTTTTGCTGGTTCGGAAAAACAGCTTTGTCCCCAGTTCATCCTCCAGTGAGCTGATCTGATGGCTGACGGCAGGCTGTGTGATGCGCAGCTGTTCGGCGGCGCGGGAGAAGTTTAAAAAGTTGGCCACTTGCAGAAAACATTCCAGTTGCGTCGTGTTCAAAGGAAAATCCCTCCCAGGATCATGCAGATGTAGAATCAGAAATAATGATAAAAGTTTTTTATAAATAATAACATATTTGAATTTCACAAACAAGGTTTGTTGTGCTATAAACGGTAAGGTGCAAAACAGTTCTCACACGAACGATTGCAGGAGAAGAGGTGACGGGAACGTGAATGTGGAGCGGAAAACGCTGGTGCTGCAGAACCGGCGCATCAGCATCCAGATGGAGCTGCTGGCGGATCAGCTGGTGGCACAGAAGGGGCTGACGGCGGCTCAGGCGAATATGCTTTTTTTTATTTTGGGCCATTCCGGAGAGGGAACCTCTCTGACGGAGATTCACAATGAATTTGGGTTTTCCAAGGCGGCCTTATGCCGGATTCTCAAATACCTGCGGCAAAACGGCTATGTGCGGGCCGTACCTTGTGTGGGCGATGAACGGCGCAAGCTGCTGTTTGGGACCGACAAGGGCGCGCAGGTTGAAAATTTTCTGCAGAATGCTGTCAGTTCGGCCTGCGATCAGGCTTACCAGGGTTTTTCGGATGAAGAACTGCAGGAACTGGACCGGCTGCAAAAGAAAATGATGCAGAACCTGTCAGAACATACTGGTGATCAAAGAGCCAAGAGGAGTGAACATTGTGAAGAAAGTCCTACAACAGTTAAAACAGTATAAGCGGGATGCGCTTTCCTGCGTGGGATTGACTGCCCTGGAGGTCGTCATGGAGATCCTGCTGCCCTTTGTAACGGCGCGGATCATTGACGAGGGCCTGGAGATGGGCAGCATGCCCGCAGTGTATCGCTATGGAGCGCTGATGGTGGTCATGGCGTTTTTCAGCCTGGTTTTTGGCACATTGGCGGGCAAATTTGCTGCCAGCGCATCCTCAGGCCTGTCGGCCAATCTGCGGGAGGAGATCTACAATACCATCCAGACGTTCTCCTTTTCCAATATTGATAAATTCAGCGTTCCCGGTCTGGTGACCCGGATGACCACCGACATCACCAATGTCCAGAACGCATTCATGATGGTAATCCGTGTGGCGGTCCGTTCGCCGCTGATGCTGATCTTCAGTTATGCCATGTGCCTGATCATCAGCCCCCGCCTCAGCGCCATGTTTTTGATCGCCGTGGTATTTCTGGCTGTGGTGATTGGAACCATCATGGTGGTGACGCTGAAAGTTTTCAACCAGGTATTCCGAAAATACGATGACCTGAACGCCAGCGTACAGGAAAATATCTCCGCCATCCGGGTGGTAAAGGCCTTTGTCCGGGAAGACCACGAAAATGAAAAATTCTCCAAGGCGTCCCAGAACCTCTACCGCCTCTTTGTGAAGGCAGAGGGCCTGCTGGCGTTCAACAATCCGGCCATGATGCTGGCGGTTTACTTCTGTATCATCTCCGTGTCCTGGTTCGGTGCACAGTACATTGTGGGCGGCAGCCTGAGCACCGGTGATCTCACCAGTCTCTTCAGCTACATCATGTCGCTGCTGATGAGCTTGATGATGCTCTCTATGGTGGTGGTGATGATCTCCATGTCCATGGCCAGTATCCGCCGGATCAGCGAGGTCCTGACGGAGACGCCGGACCTCCACAATCCGCAGCAGCCTGTCACCGAGGTGGCCGACGGCAGCATCGACTTCAACCATGTCAGTTTTTCCTATAAGCACGGCAGCGGGAAAAACGCCCTGTCCGATATCGACCTTCATATCCGCTCGGGCGAGACCATCGGCGTGATCGGCGGAACCGGTTCCGGTAAGAGCAGCTTGGTCAACCTGATCTGCCGTCTCTACGACGTGGACGAGGGCTCCGTGTGTGTGGGCGGCGTGGACGTCCGGAAATACGACATGGAGACACTGCGCAACCAAGTATCTGTGGTGCTGCAGAAAAACACCCTGTTCTCCGGCACCATTCTGGAAAACCTGCGCTGGGGCAATCCGGATGCCAGCGACGAGGAGTGCATCGAGGCCTGCAAGGCAGCCTGTGCCGATGAGTTCATCGACCGCCTGCCGGACGGTTACAACACCCGGATTGAGCGGGGCGGTGCCAATGTCTCCGGTGGTCAGAAGCAGCGGCTTTGTATTGCCCGGGCCCTTTTGAAGCGGCCCAAGGTGCTGATCCTGGACGATTCCACCAGCGCGGTGGACACCGCGACTGATGCAAAAATCCGGGCCGCTTTTGCCCAGAAAATCCCCGGTACCACGAAGATCATCATTGCGCAGCGGATCTCCAGCGTGGAGGGAGCCGATCGGATTCTGGTGCTGGACAACGGCCGCATCAACGCCTTCGACAGTCATGAGAACCTGCTCAAAAACAACGCCATTTATCAGGAGATCTATGAATCCCAGGTAAAGGGCGGCGGCGATTTCGATCAGCCGGCGTAAGAGGAGGAACGCATATGAATCAGCAAAAAACATCGAAACCCGCAGCAACGGCGGTACTCAACCGGGTCCTGCGCTATATGCTGCATTACTATAAAGTCCCGTTTACACTGGTGGTGCTGTGCATCATCATTACGGCAATCGCCACCGTAACAGGCGCCACATTCCCGCAGACGCTGGTGGACAGCTATATCACGCCCATGCTGGAGACCGGTTCCCGGGATTTCAGCGGGCTGGCACATGATCTGATCCGGCTGGCCTGCATCATGGGCATTGGCGTGGTGGCGGCATTTTCCTATAACCGTATCATGGTCAGTGTCAGCCAGGGAACCATGCGCCGCCTGCGCAATGAGCTGTTTGCCAAAATGGAGTCCCTGCCCATCAAATACTTCGATACCCATGCCCACGGCGACATCATGTCCGTATATACCAACGACATAGATACACTGCGGCAGCTGCTCAGCCAGAGCATTCCCCAGATCATCAACTCTGTCATTACCATGGTGGCCACACTGGTGACCATGATATTGCTCAATCCTACGCTGACCGTCATCTCCCTGCTGACAGCTGCGGTGATGCTGGTGGTCACGAAGAACTTCTCCAAGCTCTCCGGCAAATACTATGTCCGTCAGCAGCGGGACTTGGGCATTGTGGACGGCTTCATCGAGGAGATGCTGGACGGGCAGAAGGTAGTCAAGGTGTTCTGCCACGAGGAAGCTGCCAAAGCCGACTTCCGCAAGGTCAACGACGCGCTGCGGGACAGTGCCAACATGGCGAACCGCTACGCAAACCTCCTCATGCCCATCAACTCCAATATCGGCTGGCTGAGCTATGCCCTGGTGGCCATCATCGGCGCAATTTTGGGGATCAACGGCCTGGCCGGTGTGACCCTCGGCACGGTGATTACCTTTGTAAGCCTGAACAAAAGTTTTACCAACCCCATTACCCAGGTCAGCATGCAGGTGAACTTTGTGGTCACCGCAGCAGCCGGCGCCCAGCGGGTCTTTGACCTGATGGACCAGACACCGGAGGCCGACGAGGGCTACGTGGAACTGGTCAGTGCCCGTGAAAACCGGGAGGGTCAGCTGGAAGAGACCGCAGAGCGGACCAATGTGTGGGCCTGGAAGGACCCGCATCAGGCGGATGGAACCGCTGCCTATACCAGGTTGGAGGGCGGCGTGGTGTTTGACAACGTGGACTTTGGCTACGACGAGAACAAACTGGTGCTGCACAATATCAGCCTTTGGGCAAAGCCGGGCCAGAAGATCGCCTTCGTGGGCGCCACCGGTGCCGGCAAGACCACGATCACCAATCTGATTAACCGTTTTTACGATATTGCCGACGGCAAGATCCGCTACGACGGAATCAACATCAACAAGATCAAAAAGCCGGACCTGCGCCGCTCCTTGGGCATTGTCCTCCAGGACACCCACCTGTTCACCGGCACGGTAATGGAGAATATCCGCTACGGAAACCTGGATGCCAGCGATGAAGAGTGTATGGCGGCAGCTGAACTGGCCAACGCGGACGGATTTATCCGCCGGCTGCCGGACGGCTATCAGACCATGCTCACCGGCGACGGTGCCAACCTCAGTCAGGGCCAGCGCCAGCTGCTGGCCATTGCCCGGGCGGCAGTGGCGGACCCGGCGGGGCCGATTCCGGACGAGGGCACGCCCTCCATCGGACGAGGCCACGTCCTCCATCGATACCCGTACGGAAAAATTGGTGCAGGATGGCATGGATGCGCTGATGACAGGGCGGACGACGTTTGTCATTGCCCACCGCCTGTCCACAGTGCGCAACGCCGACTGTATCATGGTCATGGAGCAGGGCCGCATCATTGAGCGGGGCACCCATGATGAATTGATTGCTAAAAAAGGAAAATACTACCAGCTCTACACCGGAAATTTTGCGGAAGAGCCGGCCTGAGCAAAACCGGGGCGGACCGAACAGCGGTCTGTCCCGGTTTCAAATTCAGTAAACGCGATTTGCCCGGCCATTTTCCGTTTGAATGGAGCTGAAAATCTGGTATACTAAAAAGGCCCTTGGCGGAGATCTTTCTAATGGAAGGGCCATCCCCCGACCGATCAGATCTTTTCTGAGGGGTTGGAGAAAAGTATGATTCTGAAAAGAGGGAAGAAGCAATGATCGTGTATTTCAGCGGCACCGGGAACAGCCGCTACTGCGCAAGGCTGCTGGCGGATCAGCTGCGGGATTCCTATATGGACGCGTTTGAATTCATTCGCAACGGTGTGGCGGCGGAGCTTACCTCCGAAAGGCCCTGGGTCTTTGTCACGCCGACCTACAGCTGGCGGCTGCCCCGTCTCTTTGAGAACTTCCTCCGTGCCGGCCGCTTTTCCGGCAGCCGGGACGCTTATTTTGTGATGACCTGCGGTGATGACATCGGAAACGCGGCCAGATGGAACGAGGCGCTCTGCCAGGATCTGGGCTTTCGCTGCCGGGGAACGCTGCCGGTGGTGATGCCGGAGAACTACATCGCCATGTTTCAGGCACCGAAACCGGAGGAGGCCCGTTCCATCATCGACGCTGCCCGTCCTACATTGGAGATGGGGAGCACCTTGATTCAGGAGGGGAGGGATTTTCCAGCGGTACATGCCGGGACGTTGGACCATCTCAAGTCTGGAATTGTCAATGCCCTTTTTTACCGTTTTCAGGTTCGTGCAAAGCCCTTCCGGGTCTCTGGAAAATGTGTTTCCTGCGGCAAGTGTGAACAGGTTTGCCCGCTGGGCAATATAAAACTGGAAAGCGGAAAGCCGGTCTGGGGCAATCGCTGTACCCACTGCATGGCCTGCATCTGCGGCTGTCCCACGAAAGCCATTGATTACGGCAGGGCCAGCCGGGGAAAGCAACGCTATCAGTGCCCGCCCTACGAGAAATAAGCGGTCTGCTTCATCCGGGAAAATTCGGAAGTTTCAAAGAAAAGGCCCCTTGCCGTCAAAACGCGGCAAGGGGCCTTTTCAAAGCTCTGTATATTTCGCGGCGTTTCCCCTGGCTTTTTCCACCGGGTATTTGGCCTCGTTTTTCGTGACCTTTTCATTCATGATCTCGTCCAGGTCCAGTCCGCAGACGTCAGCCATCAAAATGCAGTAGCTCAGCACGTCCGCCAGCTCCTCCCGGATTTGGCCCAGCTTGTCGCGGCACTCCAGGTCCGTGCCGCTCCACTGAAAGAGCTCCAGCAGCTCCGCCGCCTCCAGATTCAGAGAAATGGCCAAGTCCTTGGGGGTGTGGAACTGCCGCCAGTCCCGGTCATCCCGGAATTGCAGCACACGCCGGATGGTTTCATCCCGCAGCATCCGTCTCTCCCTCCTTTACGCCCGGATGGCCCACCGCAGCTTAGTGGACCGGGCTCGGGGATTACGGTGGCACTCCTGGGCGGAGGGCCGGATCACATCCTCCGAGACCTCCTGGTAGAGGCCCTCACGCTGGTACTGGCGGAAGGCCTTTTTAACCAGCCGATCCTCTCCGGAGTGGAAGGTCAAAATAGCGGCCCGTCCGCCGGGCTTGAGCACGCCGGGCAGCTTTTCCAAAAAGGCGTAAAGCACTTCGAACTCGCTGTTGACGTCGATCCGCAGGGCCTGGAAGGTCCGCTGACAGGATTTTTTCACCGCCTCTTTCCGCTCCCCGGCAGGCAGGAAGGAAAGCGCACCTTCAATCAAAGACGCCAGCTGGCGGGTGGTCTCCACCGAGCCGCCCCGCCGGTAGACCTGCATCACGGCCCGGGCAATGCGGTCGGCGTAAGGTTCGTCTGCATTTTCCACCAGCAGGGCTTCCAATTCCTCCTCATCCAGTTCCCGCAGGCGCTGCGCTGCGGTGACGCCGGAGGCCGGGTCCAGCCGCAGGTCCAGTGGGCCGTCGTATTTGAAGGTAAAGCCCCGCTCAGGATTGTCGATCTGCATGGAGGAGACGCCAAGGTCTGCCAGCACGAAGTCGAATGGCACGCCGGGGGCCACCTGATCCACATCGGCAAAGTTCATATGGCGGATGGTCAGGATCTCCGGGCCGTAGCCCAGTGCCGCCAGACGGGACCGGGTCTTTTCCGACTCCACGCTGTCCACATCCGTGGCATAGAGGTGGCCCTGTCCCTGGAGCTGTTCCAACATCCGACGGGTGTGGCCGCCGTACCCCAGGGTGGCGTCATAGCCGATCTGGCCGGGGCGGATCTGTAAAAATTCCAGAATCTCGTCCACCAGAATGGGAATATGCATCCCGGCAGGGGTCTTTCCACTTTCGAGAATCTTTTTCACGTCGGACTGATACCGTTCCGGGTTGAGTTCCTTGTATTTTTCCCGATAGTTCCGGGGATGGGTGCCGGAATAGCGGACCCGGCGCTTGTGTTCTTGTTCCATGCGATCAACTCCTGTCTGATTCTGTATCATATCATGCTTTCCAGGAAAAAAGAAGCCGTGATTTCAGGGATTTTCAAGCAGCCGGACCAAAACAGCCGCCGTCATCAGACGGCGGCTGTTGGTTTTGCGGCGCGGAGAGTGTGAGGATGGGTCAGGTTCGGTCCGGCAAAAAGCACAGATGACCTGCCCGGCGGCTGGCATTCAGGTCGATGAGCCGCTGGTTGGAGCTGCCCCGAAACCGGAGGGAGATGTCCTTGAGCTCTTCTACAAACCGCCCGTCCACCAGCACGTCCAGCAGAGAGAGCATCTCGTCCGTCACCTCGCAGCGGGGATGGGTGCCGTCGGTGGTCAGCTCTTCATAGGTAAAGCCGCTGAAGCCCCAGATGGTCTTGCCCGGATACGCTGCCCGGACCCGCTGCAAAAAGGGCACCAGACGCCGCTGGTTCTCCGGCTCAAAGGGTTCCCCGCCCAACAGCGTCAGCCCGTTGATATAGTCGGGAGAAAGCAGGTCCAGAAGGTGTGCTTCCGTCTCCTCTGTGAAGGGTTGTCCATAGTCGAATGCCCAGGTCTGGGGCTGAAAGCAGTTTTTGCAGTGGTTGGTGCAGCCGGAGACGAAGAGGGTCACCCGGACGCCTTCTCCGTTGGCGATGTCACAGTTTTTGATCTCTCCGTAATACATCATGGCCTCCTGTCAAAAAGCCCCCGCCGCGAGGACGGGGGCCGTTTTGGGAACGAATGGAGTTTACAGGTGCAGCACCCGGTCCCGGATCTCCTGGGTGCGGCCCTGGTTCCAGAACTGCGTGCCGATGTAGCCGCAGGTCCGCCGGGCCACATTCATCTTGTCCTGATCGGTGTTGCCGCACTTGGGGCATTTCCAGATGAGCTTCCCGTTTTCCTCCACGATCTGGATCTCGCCGTCCCAGCCGCACACCTGGCAGTAATCGCTTTTGGTGTTGAGCTCGGCATAGATGATGTTGTCGTAGATGAACTTCATCACCTGGAGCACCGCCTCCAGATTGTTCTGCATGTCCGGCACTTCCACGTAGCTGATGGCGCCGCCGGGGGAGAGGTGCTGGAACTGGGCCTCAAACTTGAGCTTGTCAAAGGCGTTGATTTCCTCGGTGACGTGGACATGGTAGCTGTTGGTGATATAGCCTTTATCGGTGATGCCCTCAATGATGCCGAAGCGACGCTGGAGGCACTTGGCAAACTTATAGGTAGTGGACTCCAGGGGCGTGCCGTAGAGGGAGAAGTCGATGTCGCTTTCCTCTTTCCACTTCTTGCAGGCGTCGTTCATGTGCTGCATGATGGAAAGGGCAAAGGGCGTGGCCTCGGGGTCCGTGTGGCTCTTGCCGGTCATGTACTTGACGCACTCATAAAGACCTGCGTAACCCAGGGAGATGGTGGAGTAGCCGTGGTAGAGCAGCTCGTCGATCGGCTCGCCCTTTTTCAGCCGAGCACAGGCTCCATACTGCCACAAAATGGGGGCAACATCGGAGAGAGTTCCCTTGAGCCGTTCATGGCGGCACATCAGCGCCCGGTGGCACAGCTCCAGCCGCTCGTCAAAAATACTCCAGAACTTCTCCAGATCTCCGCCGGAGGAAAGGGCCACGTCGGGGAGGTTGATCGTCACCACGCCCTGGTTGAACCGGCCGTAGTATTTGTGCTTGCCGGGCTCGTAGTTGCCGGCATTGGCAATGTTGCCGACGCCTGCGTCAGTGAACCGGTCCGGCGTCAGGAAGGAACGACAGCCCATGCAGGTGTACACGTCGCCCTTGAGCTCCTTCATCTTCTTGGCGGAGATGTAGTCGGGCACCATACGCCGGGCGGTACACTTGGCGGCCAGCTTGGTCAGATAGTAGTAGGGGGAGTCCTCGTGAATGTTGTCCTCCTCCAGCACGTAGATGAGCTTGGGGAAGGCAGGGGTGATCCACACGCCGTCCTCATTCTTGACGCCCTGATAGCGCTGTTCCAGCGTCTCCTCGATGATCAGGGCCAGGTCCTTGCGCTCCTGGTCGTTCTTGGCCTCACCCAGGTACATGAACACCGTCACAAACGGCGCCTGTCCGTTGGTGGTCAAAAGCGTCAGCACCTGGTACTGGATGGTCTGGACGCCCCGGCGCACCTCGTCCCGCAGGCGGGTCTCCACCAGCTCCCGGATTTTCTCCTCCGACGGCTGGATGCCCAGGGTGGCCATCTCCTGCTCCACGATCTTGCGGATCTTCTTCCGGCTCACGTCCACAAAGGGGGCCAGATGGGCCAGGGAGATGGACTGCCCGCCGTACTGGTTGGAGGCCACCTGCGCGATGATCTGGGTGGCGATGTTGCAGGCGGTGGAGAAGCTGTGGGGGCGCTCAATGAGGGTACCGGTGATGACAGTGCCGTTTTGCAGCATGTCCTCCAGGTTCACCAGGTCGCAGTTGTGCATGTGCTGGGCGTAGTAGTCGGAGTCATGGAAGTGGATGATGCCCTCCTTGTGGGCCTCCACGATGTCCGGGGGGAGCAGCAGCCGCTCGCTCAGGTCCCGGGAGACCTCGCCGGCCATGTAGTCCCGCTGGGTGGAGTTTACCACGGGGTTCTTGTTGGAGTTCTCCTGCTTGGCCTCCTCATTGCAGCACTCGATGAGGCTGAGGATCTTCTCGTCGGTGGTATTGCTCCGGCGGACCAGGGAACGGGTGTAGCGGTAGGTGACGTAATTTTTGGCCACCTCATATGCCCCATGGGCCATGATCTGGTACTCCACCAGGTCCTGGATCTCTTCCACCGAGGGGGAGCGATTCATTTTCAGACAGCTCAGCTCCACAAATTCCGCGATGCGCTGAATCTGCATCGGTGTCATGCGGGCGTTCTCCTCCACGGAATCATTGGCCTTCGTGATGGCGGCAATGATTTTTTCGAGATCGAAAAGAACTTCCGTCCCGTTTCGCTTGATGACTTTCATGATCTCCAACCCAACCTCTCGTAAACTTTCACATATCATATGTAGCAGATTTTGTATTGATAGCATCCTAGCACACAAAATATAGTGTGTAAGTTGCATATGCCATCCTATGATATACCAAGTGCCGGAGAATTTCAACTTTTTTTTGCACTGTGAGGGAAAATACAGCTGCAAAAGATTTTTTCGAAGGGGGATTGACAGAAACGGGAATGCTATCCAAAATAGCAGAGGGCCGCTGTGCGGCCGCAAACAGGAAAAGGAGGGCCGGGGAATCCCGGCCATGAGAGATGAATTATAATCAGCTTATGAATTTGGGAACCAGCATGGGGCGCAAGCTGATGGAGAGCGGCGCGGAGATCTACCGGGTGGAGGAGTCAGTCAGCCGGCTGCTCTCTGCCTATGGAGCGCAGGCACAGGTCTTTGCCATTCCCAACTGCCTGATCGTGAGCGTTACCGCACCGGAGGGCCAGCCCATCACCCAGATGTACCGAATCCCGGCTCACGGAACGGATATCGAACTGCTGGAGCAGTGCAACGACCTGTGCCGGCAGCTGTGCCGGGAGGTGCCGCCTCTGGAGGAGGCGCTGGAACAGGTAGAAAAATTGGAGACCCACCGCCGGCAGTTTCCCGCTGCAGCAGTGCTGTTGCTGGGGTATATGCTGGCCTCCTGCTTTTTCTCTTTGTTTTTCGGAGGTTCAGCCCGGGACGGATTGTGCGCAGCGTTTGCAGGTCTGGCGGAAGGCCTGTGCTTATTGGGCTTTGCCCGGTCAGCGCTGGGGTCCAATGTCTTTTTCCGCACGGTCATCAGCTCCGGAGCGGCATCGTTTACGGCGCTGCTGCTGGTGCATGGGGGGATCGGCGTCAGCCTCTGGGCTGCTACTATCGGCGCACTGATGCCGCTGGTGCCCGGCATGGCACTGACCAACGCCATGCGGGAGATCATGGCGGGAGATCTGATCTCCGGGCTCAATCGTACGGCGGAGGCCATCCTGGTGGCCACGGCCATCGCCCTGGGCACGGTGCTGCCGCTGGTAATCGGCCAGGTGTACAATGACGGGATGCAGACGGCCAGCACCTGGGCGGCCTGTGTATGGGCTTTCCTGGCCTGTGTGTGCTTCGGCTCGGTCTTCAACATCCAGGGCTGGGGGATTTTGATCTGTGGTTTCGGCGCGGCGCTGGGCTGGATGGCATATCTGGAAGCCCTTGCATTGACGGGAACGGATATTGGCGCAGCGTTTCTGGCGGCGATGGTCATCAGCGCCTTCTCGGAACTGATGGCCCGCCTGCGCCGCTGCCCGGTGACGGGGTATTTACAGGTGGCGCTGTTGCCGCTGGTGCCTGGGGCCGGTATTTATGACACGATGCGCTATTGTGTGGCGGGGGAGTCGGACCTGTTCCTCTCCACGCTACTCCATACCATCGGTTTTGCCGCCGCCCTTTCGGTAGGCGCCATGCTGGCGGCCACCATCACCCGGTCACTGCTGATGCGGCTGCACATGAGCAAGCGATGAGAAACACCGCCGGACAGACGAAATCTTCGGGCTGTCCGGCGGTGTTTTTGGAAATGTACTTGTCTCGTTGGCTGGCGCGAACTGTGTCAGACCCTGGCCACACCAGAGTTCCGGGCGGCCTGCTCCACGGCAGAGGCCACGGCGTCCCGTACCCGGGGGTCAAAGGCGGCGGGAATGATATAGTCTGCCGAAAGATCGTCTCCCACCAGATCCGCCAGAGCATGGGCAGCGGCGATCTTCATGGCGTCGTTGATGTCACTGGCCCGGGCATCCAGCGCACCCCGGAAGATGCCTGGGAAGGCCAGAACGTTGTTGATCTGGTTGGGATAGTCGCTGCGGCCGGTGGCAACCACCGCCGCACCGCCGGCCTTGGCATCATCCGGAAAGATCTCCGGAGTGGGGTTGGCGCAGGCAAAAAGAATGGCGTCTTTAGCCATAGTACGTACCATATCGGTGGTGACCACGCCGGGAGCGGACACGCCGATGAACACATCGGCGCCCACCAGCATATCTGCCAGCATGCCGGTGCGTTTGGAGCGGTTGGTCTTTTGGGCGATCTCCTCCTTGATCCAGTTCATCCCGTCAGACCGGCCCTCGTAGATGGCACCCCGGCGGTCACAGAGGGTGATGTCCCGGAATCCGGCGGAGAGCAGCAGCTTTGTGATGGAGATGGCGGCGGCACCGGCACCGTTGATGACGATGCGGACCTCATCCGGGCGCTTGTTCACCACTTTTAGGGCATTGGTGAGACCGGCAAGGGTGATGACGGCAGTGCCATGCTGGTCATCGTGGAAAATGGGAATGTCGCAGCGGGCCTTGAGCTTTTCCTCGATCTCAAAGCACCGGGGAGCGGAGATGTCTTCTAGGTTCACACCGCCGAAAGAACCGGCCAGCAGAGCCACAGTGTTGACGATCTCGTCCACATTCTGACTCCGAACGCAGAGGGGAATGGCGTCCACGCCGCCGAAGGCCTTGAAGAGGACACATTTGCCCTCCATTACCGGCATGCCGGCCTCAGGGCCGATGTCGCCCAACCCCAGCACGGCAGAGCCGTCGGTGACGACCGCCACAGTGTTCCACCGGCGGGTCAGCTCATAGCTTTTGCTGACGTTTTTTTGAATTTCCAGGCAGGGTTGGGCCACGCCGGGGGTATAGGCCAGGGACAAAGCCTCTTTATTGTCCACCGCGGCCCGGGGCGTCATTTCCAATTTACCCTTCCATTCGTAGTGCAGGCGCAGGGATTCCTTTGCATAGTCCATGGTTCGCACTCCTCTCTAAAAACTGGTTTCATTGTACGAAAATCCGATGGGAATGTCAAATCGCCCCTTGCATCCGCGGGCATCCTATGGCACAATATTCTTAGAAAAAGGAGGCGGCAAGATGAAAATATCCACCAAAGGCCGCTATGCCTTGCGGCTGATGATCGACGTGGCAATCCATCAAAAGGAGGGCTATGTGGCCCTGCGGGATGCGGCACAGCGGCAGGGAATCTCCGTCAAGTATCTGGAGCAGATCGCCGGGATGCTCAGCAAAGCCGGAATGCTGCTCAGTGGACGGGGGCCCCAGGGCGGATACCGGCTGGCCAAGGAGCCGGAGACGTACACGGTGGGCAGTATCCTGCGGCTGACAGAGGGAGATCTGGCTCCGGTGGCCTGCCTGGAGGGAGATGAAAACCGGTGTGAGCGGAGTGATGCCTGTGCGACACTGGACTTCTGGACAGGACTATATGCGGCGGTGAATGCCTATGTAGATCGGTTTACGCTGGCTGATCTGGTGCATTCGGAGCTGGAAAAGATGAAGCAAGCCGGCAGGTGAGCACGGATTGCGCAGATAAAAAACGGGTCCCGGCAGAAGCCGGGACCCGTTTTGCAGAATCAAAGGAATTATCGGGTATGGGATGGAAGGACAGCTCGCGCCACCCGCTTGTACAGGGTTACCGAGAGGTCACTCAGTACAAAAATCACGGCGATGAACAGCACAATCCCAAACCACGCCGGAACGCCGGGCATATTGATTTCCCGGTCGATACAGTTTAAAAACACCGCATGGAAGATGTAGATGCCAAAGGAATTGTCCGCTACATGCCGGACAAATTTCTCCCACGCCCGGGGAATGGAACCCTTCGGCAGCCGCAGCAAAATCAGAAACGCGCAGGCGGCAGCCAATACCAGCAGGGGGTTGCGGTATTGAAAGTAGACGTCCTTATGGGCATTATGGGCAAAGGATTTCCAGCAGGTCCCCACTGTGACCAGCAGGACGGAGAGGGTGAAAAGTATTCCGCAGGTTCCGGTCCGGATCGGGATTTCCCGGTGGTAGAGCACATAGCCCAGAATGAAGAATCCCAGATACTGGTTTTCTGCGATCAGTGCGATGGGGTATTGGATTGGGACGGAGATGAAATCTAGCAGATAGCCGCCAAAGACGGAAATCCCAAAGAGAATCAACAGGTAGTTCAGCATCTTGTCGGACAGGCCGCGGATCAGCGTCTGAATCAGCGGCAGGGCAAGATAAATGGCCAGCAGTGCGTATAGATACCACAGGTGTTTGCTGGTGGGAACGGTGAGAAGGTCGTGGAAATCGTAGCTCTTTTGCAGATAGAAACGGCCCCAGATCCAATAGAACACGCACCAGAATACGGTGATGGCCAGATACTTGAAAAAGCGGCGCAGGCTCTTTTGCAGATCAGGCGTCCGTCCTGCCATCAGAGCGCCGCTGATCATGAAGAAAATCGGTACGGAGATGCGGGACATGGCGTTGACCAGTGCCGCAATGGTGTAATCCACATGGGAAAGATCCGGAAACGCCCGGTTATAGATATTGCACACGTGGATGGCGATGACCATCACGCAGGCGATGACTCTCATTTGATCAAGATGAAAATTTCTCTGCAACGCAGACCCTCCCTGTATTGTTCGACGAAAGATGTCGTACCGACATGCTTTCGGTGCGCCTCTTGGAACGGCCGCAGCGGCCGCTTCCGACGCGCTTTAAAACGCTTCACCATTTTACCATGGAAACGGAATCTGTCAATCCTCCTCCGATAAACGGCCTTCAAACAAGACGAGGGCCCCGGCATTGCCGGGACCCTCGCGGTGCTTGACAGAGCGTTACAGGGACTTCTCGTAGGACTCGATCATCTTCTTGACCATCTGGCCGCCCACGGAACCGGCCTCACGGGAGGACAGGTCGCCGTTGTAGCCTTCCTTCAGGTTGACACCAACCTCGGCGGCAGCCTCCATCTTGAACTTATCCATGGCGGCGCGGGCCTCGGGGACGTTGATCTTGTTATTGTTCTTGCTGCTCATATTAGGTTTCTCCTTTTCATCTATCATAGTAGGTTTGTGCTTGGGGTTCTTGGGTATCGCGAGCCTAGTTTGTGTCGAATCCCGCCGGATATGCTTTCTTTTGCCGGCTATTTTTTGGAAACTATACCAAGCGGCAAAATACGAAGAGGATTGGGGGCTTGCCTGGGGTTTAAAAATCATGTTATACTGAATTTGCTCTTTTTTATCAGAAAACATGCGCCGCAAGGCGCGGGGAGGAACGATATGCTGACATTCAATCATTTTAATTTCAATGTAGTCAATCTGGAAGCGTCGATGAAATTTTATAAAGACGCCCTGGGACTGGAACCGGTGGGTGAACGGAAAGAGGCAGATGACGGCAGCTTTGTCATTGTCTATCTGGGAGATGGAAAGACGGATTTCCGTCTGGAGCTGACATGGCTCCGGGATCATCCGCAGAAATATGATCTGGGCGAGTGCGAGTTCCACCTGGCGCTGCGTGCCGACGATTATGAGGCTGCCCACAAAAAGCACGCAGAGATGGGCTGCATCTGCTTTGAAAATCCCGCTATGGGCATTTATTTCATTACAGACCCGGATGGATATTGGATCGAGATCATTCCCTCCCGGTAAGACTATGCCCAAAAACAGTTGGACAAAGAGAAAGAGACCGCCCGTTTGGGCGGTCTCCTTGCATATATGCCGAAAATAGATTTGAGTTGAGAGGAAGAGGCGTGCTTACCACACCAGCGTACGGAAATAATCCTCCACTGTCTCCGCACGCCGGATCAGTTCCACGCTGCCGTCCTGTCGGAGCAGCAGCTCGGCGCTGCGCAGCTTTCCGTTGTAGTTGTAGCCCATGGAAAAACCGTGGGCACCGGTGTCATGGATCACCAGCAGATCTCCCATGTCGATTTTGGGCAGCATCCGGTCTACGGCAAATTTGTCGTTGTTTTCACAAAGACCACCCACCACATCATACTTGTGATCGCAGGGCTGGTCCCCTTTGCCCATCACCGTGATGTGGTGATAGGACCCGTACATGGCAGGGCGCATCAAGTTGCAGGCGCAGGCGTCCACACCGATGTATTCCTTGTAGATATGCTTTTCATGAATGGCGCGGGTCACCAGATGACCGTAGGGCCCCAGCATGAACCGGCCCAGCTCCGTGTACAGAGCAACATCGTTCATACCGGCGGGCACCAGGATCTCCTCGTAGGCCTGACGGACCCCCTCGCCGATGGCAGCGATGTCGTTGGCAGGCTGGTCCGGCTGATAGGGGATGCCTACGCCGCCGGAGAGATTGATGAAGGTGATATGCACGCCGGTCTCCTTCTGCAGTTCCACTGCCAGCTGGAACAAAATCCGAGCCAGGGCGGGATAATAGGCGTTGGAGATGGTGTTGGAGGCCAGGAAGGCGTGAATGCCGAACTCCTTGGCACCCATGGCGTGAAGGCGGGTAAAGGCCTCGGCGATCTGGGCGCGGGTCATGCCGTACTTGGCATCGCCGGGGTTGTCCATCACCTGGAACCCCTCCCGGGTCTCGCTGAGAGTGAACACACCGCCGGGATTATAGCGGCAGCAGATCTTTTCGGGGATATGCCCAATCGACTGTTCCAGATAGTCCACCAGCGTCAGATCATCCAGATTGATGATGGCGCCCAGCTTATCCGCCAGCTGGAATTCCTCTGCTGGGGTGTCATTGGAGGAGAACATGATATTTTCGCCGGTGATGCCGCATTTTTCCGACATCAGCAGTTCTGTCAGGGAAGAGCAGTCACAGCCGCAGCCCTCTTCCTTGAGAATTTTCAAAATGGCGGGGGTGGGAGTAGCTTTGACGGCAAAGTACTCCCGGTAACCGGGGTTCCAGGAGAAGGCCTCCCGCAGGCGGCGGGCGTTTTCCCGGATGCCGGCCTCGTCATAGATGTGGAACGGGGTGGGATACTGGGCAGCAATGGCGTCCAGCTGCTCTTTTGTAACAAAGGGTGTTTTCATCATCAATCTTGGCCTCGGATCTTTCAGTGTAAGGGCGGCAAACCGGGCTGCCGCGGGACTTGTTTTATTTTACGTGCTGGTGCCGGAGCTGTCAAGAAATTTGGGAAAAAAGGGCAAATCATACGGAATTGGCGTATTGAATACGGCCTCTTTGTGATAATCCGCCCCAGAATGATTCCCCGTCCCGGGAGAAGGAAGCGGATTTGCAAAAAAGCGTTTCCTCTTGTAAAAGTAAACGACTATGGTACAATAGAAAAAACGATGCCGGCCCTTTCCGGAAGAGCGGCTGAAAACAAAACAGGGGGAGGAACATTCCATGAAAAATATTCTTGTCAACGCAGTGGGAGAGCAGTGCCCCATTCCGGTGGTGAAAGCCACCCACGCCCTGCGGGCCATGACAGAGCCGGGAACGTTGGAGGTGCGGGTGGACAATGAGATCGCCGTCCAGAACCTCACCCGCATGGCCGCGGGGAACCACCTGCCGGTACAGGCAGAAAAGGTGGGCGAGCGGGAATTTGCCGTTCGGATGGAAGTGACGGATCCCAAGGGCGAGGCCCCGATGGTAGACCCGGCTCCCGCCTGTATTCCGGATGCCCGGGGCGATCTGCTGGTGGCGGTGGAGACCGAGACCATGGGCCGCGGCAGCGACGAGCTGGGCCGGACGCTGATGAAGGGCTTTTTGTTTGCTGTGGGCCAGCTGCCGCAGCTGCCCAAGACCATCCTCTTTTATAACGGCGGCGCCCATCTGACGGTGGAGGGCTCTCCGGTGCTGGAGGACCTGAAAAAGCTGGAAGCCCAGGGCGTGGAGATTTTGACCTGCGGGACCTGCCTGAACTTCTATGGCCTGACGGACCGCCTGGCGGTGGGCGGCGTTACCAATATGTATGACATTGTGGAGCGTCTGGCCTCCGCCGGAAAGGTGATCAAGCCGTGATCTATCTGGATAACGCCGCAACCACCCGGCCCAAGCCGCCGGGAGTGGCAGAGGCGGTACTGGCAGCTATGGAGGGCTTTGGCAACTGCGGCCGCGGAACCCATGCGGAGGCCCTTTCAGCGGCTCGGACCGTTTATGGGGTGCGGAGAAAGGTGGCCTCGCTTCTGGGCGCTCCCGCACCGGAGCGGGTATGCTTCACCATTAATGCTACCCAGGCCCTGAATACGGCGCTTTACGGCCTTTTGGGGCCGGGGGATCATGTGATCGCCACCGACTGGGACCACAACTCTGTGCTCCGGCCTCTGTACCGCCTGCGGGCGGCGGGGACGGAGGTGGACTTTGTCCCGGCGGACCGGCAGGGCCGGCTGGACTATGATGCGTTTGAACGTCTGCTGCGGCCCAATACCAAAGTGGTGGTCTGTACCCACGGCTCCAATCTCACCGGCAATGTGCTGGATGTGGAGCGGGTAGGGGCGTTCTGTCGCGCCCACGGGCTGCTTTTTGTGCTGGACGCGTCCCAGACGGCGGGACCGTTTTCCATTGACATGGAGCGCCAGCAGATCGACGTGGTGTGCTTCACCGGCCACAAGAGCCTGCTGGGACCGCAGGGGACCGGCGGACTGTGCGTGGGGACGGGGGTGGAGATCCGGCCGCTGCTGGTAGGCGGCACCGGGGTCCACAGCTATTCGGAGACGCAGCCCATGGATTATCCTACCCGGCTGGAGGCCGGGACCCTGAACAGCCATGGCTTGGCAGGGCTGGGCGCTGCGCTGGATTATGGTGCCAAGGTGGGCTGGGATACCATCCGCCGCCATGAGGCGGGGCTTTCCCGCCGATTTTACGAGGCGGTGCGGGACATCCCCGGCGTTACGGTCTACGGAGACTGGACTGCGGCGGAGCGGGCCCCCATTGTGTCGCTGAATATCAGCGGCATGGACTCCGGCGAGGTGTCTGATGAATTGTCGCAGCGCTTTGACATCGCCACCCGGCCAGGAGCCCACTGCGCGCCCCGGCTCCACCGGGCGCTGGGCACGACGGAGTGCGGTGCGGTGCGGTTTTCCTGGTGCTGGGCCAGCACGGAGGAGGAGACCGACACGGCGGCCCAAGCCATCCGCATTTTGGCGGAGGAGGCCCAGTGACATGCGGGAAAAAACAGAGAAGTGCGTGGTGACTTTTGCCACCACCGCCGCCTCCATGGCTATGGAGGCGGCCTGCCGGGAGGAGGGCGTCCCGGGGCGGTTGATCCCGGTTCCCCGGGCGATCTCCGCCGGATGCGGCATGTGCTGGGCGGCGCCCAAGGAGGCCCGGGACACGGTGGAGGAACTGGTGATCCGCCGGGGGCTGCATATCGACGGCATCTATGCCGTACTGTTGTGAGAGGTGAAACAATGGCAGGCAACTGTGAAGAGTGTGTCCACTATGATTATGATGATGAGATAGACGCCTGGTTCTGCACGATGGATCTGGACGAGGACGAGATGGAGCGGTTCCTCCGCAGAGCCAACGGCGATTGCCCCTTCTACCGCCGGGGCGATGATTACGAGACGGCACGGCGTCAGTGAGGAGCAGAGCATGGAACTGGTAGATCTGTATGATGAGAACCGGATTCCCCT
Source organism: Oscillibacter sp. CAG:155 (assembly GCA_000436875.1). Taxonomy (GTDB): domain Bacteria; phylum Bacillota; class Clostridia; order Oscillospirales; family Oscillospiraceae; genus Oscillibacter. The sequence continues at coordinate 101,951 of FR890955.1, forward strand.
TGGAAGGACGGCAGAGCGCTATGCGCCCAAGAAGCCGGGAGAATACCGGACAGTGGTGCACGTGTGCATCTTCGCACCGGATGGGCGGATGTTGATCCAGCAGCGGACTTCCTGCAAGGTGATCTGGCCGGACCGGTGGGACGTGTCTGCTGCCGGAGGTGTGGATGCCGGCGAGGACAGCCGCATGGCGGCAGAGCGGGAGTGCCGGGAGGAACTGGGGTATTCCCTGGACCTGACGGGAGTGCGGGCCACGCTGAGTGTGAACTTTTCCCAGGGCTTTGATGACTTCTTCCTGGTGGAGCGGGATTTGGACCTTGCGTCACTGAACCTCCAGCCGGAAGAGGTGGCCCAGGTCCGCTGGGCAACCCTGGAGGAAGCGGAGGCTATGGCGGCGGATGGCTGCTTTATCCCCTATCCGGAGGGATTCCTTCGCTTTTTGTTCTCCATGCGGGGAAAATTCGGTTTTCCCACAAAATAAAGCACATGCCCCGGGCAAAAGCCCGGGGCACAGCTGTTTATGGGGGATTGGAGTCTGGGAAAATGTTCTGCCGCACTGAGGGCGGCAAGCCGCTCCATTTTCCGGCAAATCGCCTCCATGGGGATATTTCGGTGAGACAGGCGGCTGGCTCAAAATTGCGGGGGTGCCGGTTCGGGTTCCGGTGCATCGGTATCCAGCAAATGCATCACCGAGACCTCGTAGGCGACCCGCTCCTGGGTACCCTCTTCGGTGACTTTATGGTAGATCCGGCTTTGGACCCGTCCTTCCAGCGCCACGGGGTCGCCCACCTCCAGACGGCTGGCCTGTACCGCCAGCTGTCCCCAGGTGATGACCGGCAAGTAATCCGCCCGGCCATACCGGCGGCTGACGGCCAGCATCAGATCGCAGATGCTGCGGCCCAGCGGCGTTCGCCGGAAGACCGGCGGTTTGCACAGGGAACCTGTGAGAAAGATCTGGTTGCAGGCCTCTCCCGTGCCCGGCTGTATATCCAGTGCGTAGACCGTCAATACCAGCCGGCTTCCTACGCCGCTGCGGTTGTTGAAAGAGCGCAGCTGCCCGTGGATCTGAAGCGGACCCTCTCTGGGGATCTGCGGCAGCAAAACCTCCGGCAGAAGAACCGGCAGCGTGTCCGGAGTACCGGACAGACGGGGGACTTCCAGATAGAATCGGTAAAAACGGGTACCATGGTTTTCGTGGGAGAGCTGCGGAGTGTCCAGAGGCGTCCCCTCCAGCAGCACTTCGTTGCGGGTCTGAGTCGTCATGTCCTCACCTCTCGGTCGTGATGGTAGAGACTATGAACGGCCCGTCCGAAATAGACCGAAAATCAAAAGGCATCTTGTATGCAGAGGCAATCCTGCATATAATAAAACAGTAACAGCCTGATGAGGGAGGCGGCCCATGGCGAATCTTCTGGATTATCTGGACTGGCGGGGAGACCTGACGCTGCGGCAGTCTCCGTTCAATGAAGTGGACAATCTCATTCTGGCGGAGCTGTCATTTGTAGACTTCGGGGGGATCGTCCCGCCGCCGGGGCAGGGCGGCGGTGTACCGCTGAACCAGGCGGCGGAGGCCTTTTTTGCCCGCTTTCCGGCGGGAGAAAAGATCGACATGGGGGTGCTGGTTCCGGATGCGATTCCTGAGATGCTCCGAAAAATGACCGCCGCGCCCCGCTTTCGGGACATGAAGCTTAACTGCTTTGTGGATCACCTGGATGTAGGGAAGGGAGAGCAGTTCGCCGCGCTGACCATTGAAACCGGGGACGGCCTCTTATATCTCTCTTTCCGGGGAACCGATGACACCCTGGCGGGGTGGAAGGAAGACTTTGACCTTGCCTGTATGCCGGAGGTGCCTGCTCAGAAAAAGGCGGTGGCGTATCTGAGAGAAGTTGCCCGGCAGTATCCCAGGCGGAAGCTGCGTCTGGGAGGCCACTCCAAGGGTGGGAATCTGGCGGTGTATGCGGGGGTATTCTGCCCGGCAGCAGTACAACGGCGGATCGCTGCGGTGTGGTCCAATGACGGCCCCGGATTTCATGAGGATCTTCTGGATCTGCCCCAGCACCGCCGGCTGGAGGAGCGGATCTTTTCCATCGTTCCCAAGTCCTCGGTGGTGGGGATGCTGCTGGAGCACGAGGAGTCTTACGCCGTGGTGGACAGCGACCAGCTGGGATTTCTCCAGCACGACGGATTTTCCTGGCAGGTGATGGGAGACCATTTTGTAACGCTGCGCCAGATGACCCGGCAGGCCCATCTCAGTGATCTCAAGCTCAGAAACTGGGTCCAGGGCATGAGTGTGGAGCAGCGGGAGCGGTTTGTGGACGCGTTGTTTACCGTCCTCTCGGCCTCCGGTGCCGTGACGCTGCGGGACCTACAATCCGACAGCTTCAAGGCCGCTGGCGCTATGGTAAAGGCCATGAAAGATCTGGACAAGGAAACCAGGGACGGCCTTTTGGCGTTTATGAAGCTGTTGTTCATGAGCAATTTCCGCATGGTTCTGGAGGGGATTCAGGAGGGCACGGAGAAAAAACCGGGCCGGAAGTGGGGACGGAAGAAAACGCCGGAGGACGATCCGCCCGGCAGGTAAATGAGAGGAGCACATTGTATGAAAGCCATTGTCTATACATCCCAGACGGGATTTACAAAGCGGTACGCTGAACTGCTCTCGGAGGCCACCGGTGTACCCGCCTGGTCTGCCAAAGAGGCCGCCAAGCAGGTACCGGCCCACAGTGAGATCTTCTACATGGGCTGTCTGGTGGCCGGGGCCGTGAAGGGACTGGATACGGCCATTGAGCGGTACGTGATCCGGGGCGTGGCCATTGTGGGCATGAACCCCACCGGCAACGGAGATCTCTGGACGGAAGCAAAGATCAACGGGGGATTCAGTGACCACGGCGCCCGGATCTTCTATCTGCGGGGCGGCTACGCACCGGAAAAGCTCCGGGGCATCCAGAAGCTCCTGATGCGCCACATGGGCCGGTCCGTCCAGAAAAAAATCCAGGCCAAGGGAGATGCTGTCACGGAACAGGACCGGGAGATGGTGGAGATGTTCCAGCACGGCGGGGACTATGTGTCCCGGCAGGCACTGGACGAGATTATTCAGTGGTTTGCCGAAGGCCCTCACGATGGGATGATGAAAGCGTCCTTCTCTCTGGATATCTGAGAAGAGAGATCGACCAGCGGCACCGGCTCCGAGAGAAGGCCGGAATCGTTGATACGGAAAAAGGATACTGGAGACGGCATCTCCGGCGTAAAAAGGCGGCGGGCCATTGGCCTGCCGCCTTGTGTCAGCGCTGGTATTCGAATTCAAAGTCGTACATGGAGACGGTGTCGCCGTCCTGGATGCCCATCTCCTCCAGGCGCTGGAAGAGACCGGATTCCCGCAGGGCCTTGTCGAACCACATGCGGCTTTCGTAATCGCTGAAGTTGACGTTGCCCATGAGCCGCTGGAGCCAGGGACCTTCCACCAGCCAGGTGCCGTCGTCGGCACGCTGGATGTCCAGGGGGGCGGAGGTGTCGATCACCGGAGGCTTGGGGACGTACTCCGGCTCGTAGACAGTCACCGGCGGCAGGACGGAGAGCATCTCCGCCACTTTTTTCACCAGCTCCCGGGTACCCTGGTGGGCCGCAGCGGAGATCTCATAGAGGGTGTAGCCCAGGGACTCCACGTGAGACCGGAGCCGCTCCAGATTGGAGGGGTCCTCCAGAATGTCCACCTTATTGGCCGCCACGATCTGGGGCCGCTCTGCAAGGTCCGGGCTGTACTGCTTGAGCTCGGCATTGATGGCGTCAAAGTCCGCCACCGGGTCCCGTCCCTCGCTGCCGGACACGTCCACAACATGCACCAGCAGGCGGCAGCGGTCCACGTGCCGCAGGAAATCGTGGCCCAGGCCAGCGCCCTCACTGGCGCCTTCGATGATGCCGGGGATGTCTGCCATGACAAAGCTGACGCCCTCATCCACGTATACCACACCCAGGTTGGGGTAGAGAGTGGTGAAGTGGTAGTTGGCGATCTTGGGCTGGGCCTTGGAGACCACGGAGAGCAGGGTGGACTTGCCCACGTTGGGGAAGCCGATGAGGCCCACGTCCGCCAGCAGCTTGAGTTCCAGGATGACGTCGTGGCTCTCGCCGGGCAGTCCCGCCTTGGCGAAGCGGGGCACCTGACGGGTGGGGGTGGCGAAGTGCATGTTGCCCCAGCCGCCCCGGCCGCCCTTGCAGAGGACAAAAGGCTCCTTGTCGCTCATGTCCTTGATGATCTCGCCGCTCTCGGCATCCCGGACCAGCGTGCCCCGGGGGACCCGGATCACAAGATCTGCGCCGTCCTTGCCGCTGCGGCGGGCACCCTGGCCGTCCATGCCGTTGCCGGCCACGTATTTGCGCTTGTAGCGGAAGTCCATCAGGGTGGACATATTATCGTCCACCTGCAAAATGATGGAGCCGCCCCGGCCGCCGTCACCGCCGTCCGGACCGCCGGCGGCCACATATTTCTCCCGGTGGAAGGCTACCACGCCGTTGCCGCCGTTGCCCGCCTTGACGGTGATGCGGGCCTTATCGATGAATGATGTTGCCATCTTGTACCTCTCGTGTCGTCATTGTTGTTACGGTTCCCGATTTTCTCTATTCTAGCCAAAAAGGGAAATGGCGTCAAGAGCGCCGGGAGGGAAGTGTACGTAAAAAAGCTCCGGACAAAACGTCCGGAGCTTTCTCGTGTCCTTTACTCAGCCTCGTAAACAGAAACCTGCTTGCGATCCTTGCCCAGCCGCTCAAAGCGAACCGTGCCGCTGACGGTGGCGAACAGCGTGTCGTCGCTGCCCTTGCCCACGTTCACGCCGGGGTGAATGTGGGTGCCGCGCTGGCGAACCAGAATGTTGCCAGCCTGGACGAACTGACCGTCGGCGCGCTTGGGACCCAGGCGCTTGGACTCGGAGTCACGGCCGTTCTTGGTGGAGCCGCCGCCCTTTTTGTGGGCGAAGAACTGAAGACCAATACGAATCATGATACGGACCATCCTTTCTGAAAGATTTTAGATGGGGAGGAGCTCAATCGTCCTCCAGAACTTCGATATTGTCGGGGTACTCGTCATGGAGCTGGGCAAAATAGACCATCAGTCCCGTCATCAATGTCTGACAGGTGCTTTCGGCTGTGGGGTCAAGCCCACCGGGGAGCCGCAGAGAGATGGCTGCCGATTCCTCCCGGATCTTTACGGATGCCGCAAGACCCAGCACGTCGTTGACGGTGGCCTCCACCAGACGGATAGCGCTGGTGATGGCGGCGCAGACGATGTCCGAACCGGACTCGGCGTAACCGCTGTGGCCCTGGGAATCAAAACCGGTGATCCGGTCACCCTCCATGCGAAACGTGACAGTGGTCATGCTCAGACAGAGATCTTGGCGATCTCAACCTTGGTGTAAGGCTGGCGATGGCCCTGACGCTTGCGGTAACCCTTCTTGGCATTGTACTTGAAGATGCGGATCTTCTTGCCCTTGCCGTTCTTGACGATCTTGGCCTCCACGGAAGCGCCCTCCACAACGGGGGTGCCGAAAGTGGCCTTCTCGCCGTCGATGACAGCCAGTACCTGGTCGAACTTGACGGTGTCGCCGGCTTCCTGGTCCAGCTTCTCGATGTAGACCACGTCGCCCTCGGCCACCTTGTACTGCTTGCCGCCGGTCACGATGATTGCGTTCATTGTTTGTTTCAACTCCTTCACTACGGGCTCGCTGTCGGGGGCGGTCTCGAAAGAGACACTTTAGACCCATTCAAAGCGGCTTAACAAGTATATCAGTGGAAATTTGATTTGTCAACAGGTTTTGAGAGAAAACTTCTGCTTTTGAAAGAAAAGTCCCGTTTACTCCCGAATGGTGGTAAAGCAGGTCAGCCCTTCCAGAGTGACGGTGACGGTTTGATCCTGGATTGTCCTGGGAAATCCTGAACTGGTGCCGTTATTGGAGTTAAAAACGGCGTGAAAGAGATAGTAATCGGTCTGGTTGTCCTTTTTTTGGAGACCCGCCATCCCACGGAACTTTCCGGGCCAGGAAACACCGTCCGCAGTGGTGGTTAGCGCTGCGGCAAAGTCGCTGCTGAATAAACCGCTGCGCTTTCCGGCGGGGCGCTCCACTGCTGGAGTGACCAGCTTGCTGCCGCTTTGGCGGCAGGCGCCCTCCGAGAGAAAAGAGATGACCCATGAGTGAGGGCCGTCCGCTTGGAACACCTCATCCA
>FR890955.1:108174-131198 GCA_000436875.1 Oscillibacter sp. CAG:155
ACCCACGATAATGCCCCAGCCGCTCTCGTCCTCATAGAGAACCTTTCCAATGTTGCTTTCCGGGTGTTCCAGGTCGATGTCTACGCTGTATGTTCCAGGAAGTTCTGAGAAGGAAAGTGCGTAGTCCAAGTCGTCATATTGATAGGAAAATCCACCACTCCAGGTGCCCAGATAATCAAAATAGCCCAGGAAAAAAAGCAGAACAGCGATGGCGGACACCAAAGCCCCGCCGATGACGGCCCATTTTTGCTTCAGCTCCCGCAGATTGGGGGACTGCGGGGCACCGTAGATGAGCTCCATCACCTCCACGCCCAAAGCCGCCGCGATCCGCTCCAGGGTTTCCAGATCCGGTTGGGCCTTTCCAGTCTCCCAGGCGGAGATGGTCTGCCGGGTGACAAAGAGTTTCCCCGCCAGATCCTCCTGGGTCATGCGCCGCTCGGTGCGAAGGCGGCGGATGTGCTTTGCGACAGAGGCCATGGCCCACACTCCTTTCCTATTTGATGGCCCCAGCCTACCACAGGCCGGGGCCATCTGTCATGCAAATCATTTTTGCGCGGCTTCGTAGGAGAGTTTTTCCACCGTCCAATCCGCGATCAGGTCCGCGTAGAACCGGCAGACGGCCCGACCAGTCTCCACATCCAGATTGATGTAGTTGCCGCACTCCGCCGGGCTCTTGCCGGGCATCTCGCCAGTGTAGTTTGCTGCCTGTGTAAAGACCTCCCGCAGAAGGTTGATGGCCTCCTCGCAGGAGAGCAGGCGGTTGTCGAAGAGAAAATAGAATCCGGTCTGACAGCCCATGGGGCCAAAGTAGATGACGGCCTCTTTGTGGGCGGAGTTGCGGAGTAGCGTGGCAATCAGGTGCTCCGTGGAGTGCATCTCCGCGTTGGTGAGCAGATCGCCGGTGTTGGGCTTTTTGAACCGCAGATCGAAGGTGACGATGTCCCCGTCCCGGCGGGAGTAGTACAGCCCCGGGCACAGACGGTTGTGGTCCACGGTGAAGCTGGCAATGCGTTCCATGATAAAATGGCCTCCTTTATAAAATAAAAAACTCAATTCCGTAAGGAAAGGTTAGCAGAACTCCTGGGCAAGAGATTGAGCCAGCGGCAGTACCACACGGCCCAGAGCATCCAGAGCCTGTCCAAAGTCAAAATACTCCTCTGCCTGTTTTTCGGAAAACAGGTGGTCGGACACGGACTTGACGGACACAAACCGCACACCGTTGCGCAGGCAGACCTGGGCAATGGCGCCGCCTTCCATCTCCACTAGCAGCGGGGAGAAGGTATCCCGAATCCATTCGGCCCGACTGCCCTTCACGGCGAACCAGTCCCCGGTGGCAATTCTTCCGGTGACGGCAGAGACTCCCTGCTCCTTCAGCAGCGAGACGCACCGCTCCGGCTGCCAGGTGGGGAAGACCACCTGATTGACGGTAGAGACCAGCCCGATGGGGTCCCCAACCGCGGTGGTGTCCACGTCGTGCTGCACAAATTCTGATGCAACCACCAGACTTCCGGTGGGCAGGTCTGTAGCGCAGCCGGCCACACCTGCATTGAGAATCAAGTCCACGCCGTATTTCAGGCAGAAGATTTCCGCGGCCATGGCGGCGTTGACCTTGCTGACGCCGCCGGCGCAGGCCAAAATGCCGGGAGCCGCTTCAAAAAAGGGCACGCCGGAAACGGTCTCCACCGGGGGAAGGTCCCGGGCGCCGGGCAGCGCGTGAAATTCCGCAGGCATGGCAAATTGCAGTCCGATTTTCATAGTACCTCCTCAGGGTTCCTCCGGCAGGCGCTTGCCGCACTTGCCGCAAAATGTAAAACCTTCGCCCAGCCGGGCACCGCAATAGGGGCAGTAGCGGAAGTCGCCGGAGTCAGCATTGCTGTCTTCCGGTGCTGTTTCCTCCCGCTCCAGATCCAGCCGCTGGGCCAGCGGGTCCGGTTCCTCCTGGCTGTCCACAATATCAAATTCGGAATAGCGGTTTTTGCCGGTGGCATTTTTGAAATTATAAATAGCCTGGACGATGCCGACGAGTACAAACACCACGCCGAAGAGACAAAAGAGCGGCGGCGCACCCATCGAGGCGGCGGCTGCCGTCCAGATGACGCCGAAGATGGCGGCGAACAGGGAGCCGACGGCTCCCATGGCCGAGGGACCACGGCCCGGCTTGACGCTTTTCATGGCAGTTCCTCCATTCATTCACGGTGTTCAACAGTATATCATGAATCCGCTCCGGGGGCAACGGGGCTCTGCGTCCTATGTAAAAGTTAGCGCAGGAAGTGGACTTATGCTGTATCCGCCCCAGCCGGGAGAAAAAAATAAGAGGGAGGAACGCACGTTCCTCCCTCTTGCACTTTGCTGATGGAAATCGCTTAGCCCTTGACGATGGCAGCGGTATCCATGGCGATCATGAGCTCCTCGTTGGTGGGGATCAGCAGGACCTTCACCTTGGAGTCGGCGGCGGAGATCACAGCCTCCTTGCCACGGGTGTTGTTGGCCTCGGCATCCATCTTCACGCCCATGAACTCCAGACCAGAGGCAATAGCCATCCGCTGAGAAGCGGAGTTCTCGCCCACGCCGGCGGTGAAGATGATGGCGTCCACACCGCCCATAGCAGCAGCGTACGCACCGATCAGCTTCTTAACGCCGTAGTTGAACATGTCAACGGCCAGGCCGGCACGCTCATTGCCCTCCTTGTGGGCATTCTCCAGATCACGGAAGTCGGAGGAAACGCCGGAGACACCCTGAACGCCGGACTTCTTGTTGAGGATGTTGAGCATGTCATCGATGTTGATGTTGTGCTTGTTCATCAGGTACTGCAGGATGCCAGCGTCCAGATCGCCGGAACGGGTGCCCATGGGCAGACCGGCCAGGGGAGTGAAGCCCATGGAGGTGTCCACGCTCTTGCCGCCGTCGATGGCGGTGACGGAGGAACCGTTGCCCAGGTGGCAGGAGATCAGCTTGAGCTCCTCGGGCTTTTTGCCCAGCATAGCAGCGGCACGGCCGGCAACGTACTTGTGAGAAGTGCCGTGGAAGCCGTAGCGGCGGACCTTGTCGTTCTCATAGTACTCATAGGGCAGGGCATACATGTAGGCCTTGGCGGGCATGGTCTGATGGAAAGCAGTGTCGAACACGGCGACCTGGGGCACGTCTTTGCCCATGACGGCGGTACAGGCATTGATGCCGGTGATGTTGGCGGGGTTGTGGAGAGGAGCCAGGGGGATGCAGTCTTCCAGGGCCTTCATGACCTCATCAGTGATGAGAACAGACTTGTTGAAGGCCTCACCGCCGTGCACCACACGGTGACCCACAGCGTCGATCTCCTTCATGGAGCCGATCACACCGTTGTCCTTGTCCACCAGAGCGTTCAGCACGGTCTGAATGGCCTCGGAATGGGTGGGCATAGCCACATCCACGGCGTCCAGGACCTGCTTGCCCTCTACCTGGGGCTTGTAGGTGAACTTGCCGTCGATGCCGATGCGCTCGCACAGGCCCTTGGCCAGCAGCACGCCGGTCTCAGGATTAAGCAGCTGATACTTCAGGGAAGAGCTGCCAGCGTTGATGACGAGAATGTTCATAACTTCACGACTCCTCTTTCTTTTTGGGAAACCCTTGCGGGTTCCCCGTCAGTGATATAAAATGAGAAAAATTATTTTTGCAGTTTCCGCAACGCGGACGCAAAACTAGACAATACTTATTATAACAAAGATTTTCCAGGTTACAACCCACACTTTTACCGAAATGTCACTTTTCTGTCATTAAATCGAGGTGAAATCTGTGCAAACTGCGGGTATCATCATAGAATACAATCCCATGCATGACGGCCATCTCTACCTTTTGGAGCAGGTGCGGGCGCAGCTGGGGGCGGATACAGCCTTCGTGGGCGTCATGAGCGGGAACTTTGTTCAGCGGGGGGATTTTGCCCTGCTGCGCAAACATGCCCGGGCCCGGGCCGCTGTGGAGAGCGGCGTGGACCTGGTGCTGGAGCTGCCCCTCCCCTGGGCGGTCTCCTCGGCGGAGCGGTTTGCCCGCGGCGGCGTGGAGATCCTGGCGGCCACCGGTGTGGTAATGCACCTGGCCTTTGGCAGCGAGTGCGGGGACGCGGCGGCGCTGGAGCGTTTGGCAGCGGCGCTGCACCATGCGGCGTTCCCGGCTTTGCTCCGACAGGAGCTGGAACGGGGAGACAGCTTTGCGGCAGCCCGCCAGCGAGCACTGGCGCAGCTTGTGTCTCCGGAGGACGCGGCACTGGTCTCCGATCCCAATAATATTTTGGGCGTGGAGTACTGCAAGGCACTGGCGGAGAGAGCGTCCGCCATCCGTCCGCTGACGGTCCGCCGGGCGGGAACGCCCTATCACGGCACGGATCTGGTGGGGGCACAGCCCTCCGCCACACTGCTTAGGACACTTTTGCGGTCCGGGGAGCGGGACCGTGCGCTGGCGCTGATGCCGCCGGCGGTCCGGCGCATCTATGGGGAGGAAGAAGCCGCCGGACGTGCCCCAGTGTTCCGGGAAAACGCGGAGCGGGCTATGCTGGCCCGGCTGCGGAGCATGACGGAGGCGGACTTTACCCGGCTGGATGAAGGCCGGGAGGGGCTGTGGGATGAAGGCGGGGGGGGGCTGTCCCGACGGCTGTATGAGGCAAGCCGCAGCGCCTGCTCCATCGAGGCCCTGCTGAATGCGGCCAAGACCAGGCGGTATGCCCATACCCGGTTGAGCCGGATGGTCCTCTGGGCCTATCTGGGGCTGGAACCTGCCGCGTTTCCGGAGCGGGTTCCTTACCTGCGGGTGCTGGCGGCGGGCGGCCGGGGGCGCGAATTGCTGGGCCGGATGCGCAAGTGCGCCAGCCTGCCGGTTCTGACCAAGCCGGCCGATGTGCGGAAACTGTCTCCGGCGGCCAAAGCGCTTTTCCGGCAGGAGGTTCGCGCCACGGATCTCTATGCACTCGCATATCCGGATCTTTCCGCCGCCGCAGGCGGCGCAGAATGGAGGGAGGGGCCCGCCATCCTCCCTTGAGCACCACCATTTCCCTGAAAAGGAGACCTTCAAATGGAAACTGTGATTGCTCTGGTACTCTTCTTGAGCATCCTGACCGGCTGCGCCGGAGAAACGATGACAAATGTGAAAAGTTCCGCTGCCGCACTGGGGCCGGCGCAGTCTGAGGAAGCGGTGCGGTTTACTGTGGAAAAGCAGACCTGCGGGGATACCCTTTTGGCAGAGGACGGCACGGAGCTTTTGACCTATCAGTTTGAAGTGCCGGAACTGACGGTCTGCCGCGGGAGCGGAGAGATCGTCAGTGAGGCGGAGACCCCCCAGGAGGAGCAGGCCCTGACGACAGCGGAAACCTTCAACGCACGGTTTGCAGACTGGCTTGACGGCAGCAATCTGGACAACCTGCTGGAAGGGGCAAAGGAGGAGCTGGCTTTTTGCCGGGAGGATGGAATGACCTGGTCGCCGTATGCGCTGGAATTGGAATGTGAGGTCTATCAGAACGATGGCCTGATCAGCGTATCCGGGACCTACTACTCCAATACCGGCGGGGCCCATCCCAACACCGCACTGCTGTCCTGGAACTTTGACCTCGGTGAGGGGAGCTTTTTCACACCGGCGGTCCTGGCGGAAAACGGCGGAGAATTTTTGACGGCGGTGGAGCAGGAACTGAATGCGCAGGCTCTTCAGACGGCGTCGGATTCGAATACTCCCCCGGAGGAGTATTTCTGGCCGGATTACGCAGAGATTCTGCGGGACTGGGCAAACTATGCGGTTTCCTTTGATGAGACCGGTATGACCGTGGCGTTTTCCCCCTATGAGCTGGCCTGTTACGCTGCCGGTGAGCAGGTATTTCATCTGACCTACGATCAGATTCTGCCGTATCTCAGCGAACATGGCGAGAAGGTTTTGGGCATTGTCCAGGCGTCCTGAACATTTTGAAAGAGACGGGCCATCCGGCCCGTCTCTTCTTGCTTGACATACCTAGAATTACGATGTAATATAAGCATAGAGGTACGAGGTATTAACCGGAGAAGGAGGCACAAGATGGGAAAGAAAACCATGGACCACACCCAGCTGCTGGTGTTGGCCCTTTTGGCGGGGGAGGACATGTACGGCTACCAGATGATCGTGGAGCTGGCCCGGCGGTCGGACCACACCTTTGAGATGAAAGAGGGAACTCTCTACCCAGTGCTCCATGGCCTGGAGCGGGACGGCCTGGTGGAAGCCTACCAGCAGGCAGCTCCCACCGGCCGGATGCGCAAGTACTATCATCTCACCCGGAAGGGAGGAGCGGTGCTCCGGACGGAGGCGGAGGCCTGGCGGGCGTATTCGGGGGCAGTGAATGCAGTGCTCCGGTCTAGCCCGGGGCTGAACCTTGCTTAAAAGCCGGCGGGTTTTGCGGGAGAGGAGGCGGTCATGACCCGGAAGGAATACACAGACGCGGTGCTTGTCGTGCTGCGGCATGTGACGCGGCGGGAGCGGGAGGCCATCCGCCGGGAGATCGACGGCCATATCGAGGATCACCTCGACGATCTGCTGCAACTGGATTATCCGCCGGAACTGGCGGAGGAGCGGACGCTCTCCGCCATGGGGGACCCTGAGGAAGTAGGCCGGGAACTGAACAAACAGTATCCCCTGCGGTGGCTGGTGGTGGGCCGAGTGGCCATGGCGTTCACCATTGCGGCGGTTTTGCTGATGGGGACTGGACTTTTGGGCTTTCTGAGCAACACCGGGGACAATCTGCGGGCACGATTCTGCCCGGAGACCCTGGCGGCAGTGGAATACCACAGTGACCATCTGGACGCTGTGGAAGAACTGGACCTCCGGGCGAAATTGGAGGACGTGACGGTCCGGGTCTACCAGGCGGGGCTTACGGACGCTTCGGGAGGCGACATGGCCTATGTGGCTCTGAGCTGCTGGAACGACAATCCCTTTGCGGAGCCGCCGGAACTGATCAATACCTTCGGTTGGGAGGAAGTGCTGAGGATCACGGGCAGCTCCTGCGGGCTTCCGCCCAGCGGGGGAAACGGCTCGAAGTGGGCCTTTGTGTATGAAGTGCCGGTGAACTACGGAGACACGGTGGAGATTACATACGAACGCTGGGGGCGATTCTTCCGGCTGTCTGTTCCGTTGCCGTGGGAGGAGGATGCCGGATGAAACGACGGAAAAAGCGTTTGACGACCCGAAAACGAAGCGCACTGGGTTGGATCACAGCACTGGTGTTGGTGGTCACGGCGGGACATCTGTCCGGGGTCTACTGTCTGACGCCGGGGCGTGCTCTGCGCAATCTGGAGCAGGAGACCTTCTGCGGCCGGACAGAGTGGCTGTGCCGCCTTGCGGAGCCCTCCGGGGCGAACCGGCGGGATTTGCGGCTGTCGGCCGGGGAACACGCTGTCATCCTGGGAGAGTACCGCTTTTCCTGGGACAGGGGCTGGAAGATTTCGGACTCGTCCGTGCTGGTACGGGAGCCGGAGCGGCCCTTCTCTGCGGGTCTTAATGACTGGACGACTGCCCGGGATACAGGAGTCTATATCCGTCATTTTTTCATCTACGGTGTACTGGAATCGGCAGAAGCTGCGGAACTGGAAATCACCTTTGACGCCCAGGAGGGGGGAACCGATCAGACGGTCCGGCTGACGAAAGCGGATTGGATCACTGCAGGCAGCGGTGAGCACTTTTTCCTCTGCGCGCTGGAGCCGGAGAAGGATCTCTATTCCTACGCCTGCTATATCACCGCCTATGATGCAAACGGTTCGGAGCTGGGGACCCTCCAGGCGGCGGGCATTCCCGGATGGGAGTAAGGAGGCGGCCATGACACGAAAGGAATACACAGATGCCGTGCTTGCCGCTGTGCGGAGGGTCACAGATCAGGAGAGGCTTGCCATCCGGGTGGAGCTTGACGCCCATATTGAAGATCACATGGCCGCCCTGCTGGAACTAGATTACCCGCCGGAGCTGGCGGAGGAGCGGACCTTGGCCGCCATGGGAGACCCGGCGGAGGTGGGCAGAGAGCTCAACGCGTGCTATCAAAGCTGGTTTTGGGTGATCCTGGGCCGGGCGGCGGCTGTGGTGACGGTGCTGCTGTGCATTCTGGCGCTGCTGCATGTAGGGCTCCTGGGAATGGTGGCAGACAGCATCAGTGCCCGGATCTACCCGGATGAGGACTCCTACTTCGAAAAGCCGATTGCCACGGAGCGGTTGGACATTCGGGTGCCGGTGGGGAACGACGTGCTGCATGTTTATCAGATCAGCGTGGGGCGAGAGGATGATACGCTGGGAGAGCAGGTGGCGGAAGTGATGTTTTGCACTTACGACCGGATTCCCGGCGGCATCGTCTCCCAGCAGTTGGCGGATGGGGTCATCCTGGAAAATCCCCGGGGAGAACAAGCGGTTTCCAACAGCGGCCGGGGCAACTGGAGGGTGGAGTATCGGAGCATCCGGATACCGGTTCAGAAGGGAGATTCCTGTGTGACACTGCACTATGAGGCATTTGGAGAGCAGATCCGGCTGGAGCTGCCCCTGCCGGGGAGGGAGATGTCATGAAACGAAAAAAGCTGCCCACCCGCAGGCGGCTGGCCCTGCGGCGGGTGGTATGGGCTCTGCTGCTTCTGTTGGCGGTGAATCATTTTTTCCAGGTGGGGTATTTGCTGCCCGGTCAGGCTGTTCGGGATGAGGAGGAACGGGAAGGCACCGGCAGGACCTGGACGGTAGAGAGCCGATGGGTGCCGGTGCTGTACAGGACCCACCGCTTTTCCCTCCGGGAAAATGAGAACGCGGTGCTGCTGGGAAATACCTATTTCTCGCCGTTTGGGTGGCAGACGACGACGGGGTGTGCACTGGACTGCTCGGAAGCGGCGGCGGTGCATGCGGCCGAACACCGGATCAGTCGGGACGGGAAGGGAACAGTGGACTGCTATTTTGGCCGCATCGACGACCCGGCTATTGAAAGGGTGGCCGTCAGCATCCAGGAGGTCACCTACTACGACCAGGGACAGGAGATTCGGAGAGAGCTGAGCCGCCTGACGGCGGAGAGGTCGGAGTTCCTCACCCGGGACGGGCGGACCTTTTTCTGGCTGATGGAGGTGCAGGATGGGGAGATAGACCCGGAGCAGATCATCCAGCCGGTCCTCATCGCCTGGGGAGAAGACGGCACCGTGGTGGCGGAGTTTACCATCCGCCAGGGAAGTTTCGGCTCCTACGGATAAGAGACGGAACCGCGGCAGCGGTCTGTGGAGAGAAAAGAGGACGCACGGCAACGCCGTGCGTCCTTTTTTACAGGGTCAGCTGCCGGCGGATCGTCTCCGCGAACCGCTCCAGCCGTTCCTCAATGCCCGGCAGCCGCTCTGCCTCGCCCTTGTCGTTGGCGGTCTCCAGCAGGCAGAAGTCCGCAGGCAGCCAGAAGCCCTTGTTCATGTTCAGCGCGGAGACCACCTGACTTGCCACGATGTCCCCGCCGGAGTAACCGGAGACCACGATGGCGAACACCGCCTTTTCCGCAAAGGAGGTGGTGCGGTACAGGGCCGTCAGACGGTTGACGGCAGCGGTGAGGTTGGCGGAGAGGGCGTCGTTGTAGTTGGGGCAAAGCAGCACCACCGCGTCGGCGTCCCGGATGGCGGGATACACCTCCTGGACCATGACGCCGCCGTAAAAGCAGCTGCCCCGCTCGCCGAAGTGGAGGCAGGTGGTGTAGGGACACCCGGCGCAGTCCTCCAGGGTGCCGTTGCGCAGCCCAATCTCCGTGACAGCGCACTGAAGTTCCAGCTGTGCCCGCACATGGCTCCACAGCGCCAGCGTGTTGGAGGTGGAGCGGCTTGAGGCATGGAGTACCAGGAGCTTTGGCTGCTGCCGCCGGGGCGGGGAAAAGGAAAGCACCCGCTGGGCAAGATCCACCACCGCCAGACGGTAGGCCTCCGGCAGGGAGCAATTGGCGTTCTTGGCCTGGACGGTGAAATTCCTGAGACTGCCGGTGGCTTCCACCAGAGGGCGGCCCGGGAAAGTGCACCCCGCCAGCGAGGCCGCCAACACCAGCTCCCGGGCGGCGGACTTGGTGTAGAGATCGCCGATCCCATCTGTCACCACGCCGCCCACGCTGCCGGAAAGACAGCCGGGGTGGGTCCGGAGAAAGGCCAGCAGATCGTAAAAGCCGTGGCCGGGCCCGCCGGCGGAAATCGAAAGGGCGAAGAGCAGCCGCCGGTTACAAAGACGGTCTGTCAGCCAGGAGATCCGCTCATGGGGATAGCCCCGCAGGGCGGCGTTCAACACGCCGTTCAAGCGCTCCGATGGTTCGGCGGGGCAGACCAATGCCAATGTCTCAGTCATGCGCCTCAGTTCCTTTCCTGAAAGTATCCGTGGGGTCTTTTGATTGCCGCACTCAGCCTGTCAGAGAATCTCCCGCAGGAGCGTCTCCGTCTCTGCCAACCGGGCAAA
The DNA here is from genome assembly GCA_000436875.1 of Oscillibacter sp. CAG:155. Classification (GTDB taxonomy): domain Bacteria; phylum Bacillota; class Clostridia; order Oscillospirales; family Oscillospiraceae; genus Oscillibacter. The sequence continues at coordinate 118,582 of FR890955.1, forward strand.
CAGCGCATCCGGCAGGGAAAGGGACTCGGTCTCCAGGCCGTGAGGGGTGTAGCGGTTGCGGACGCCGAACCACACGTCTCCCAGACACACGGACCCGCAGTGCCATGCGCCCCGGAGCGTCAGCAGCAGCTGCATGGCACCGGAAGCCACCGCCGGGGCCACATAGGGCTTGAAGCCCAGGTCCCGGATTCGGAGATTGGCGGTCTCCACCAGCTCCGTCAGCTCCCGGGAGAGGGCGTCATCATAGTGGGCCACGGAGTTGGCAATGACCAGTCCCCGGCCATGGGGGCCGAAGCTGCGGCCCTCGGTCAAAAAGTCCGCGAAGCGGGGGTCTTGCTTTGCAAACCAAGCCGCCCGGGCGTTCATGACGCCGAGGCCGAGCCCCTGAATCTGCTCTGCCAGCAATCCCTGTCCGTTCCATTGGCCGGATGCGTCCTGGTTGGAGGCGAGAAAGGCCGCCTTGCACAGCGGGTCCACCGGGTCGCTCATCACGGCGAACAATCCCCGGAAGCCCGCCTCCCGGGCCTGGCGGGCGAACGACTCCACCAGCGGGCGGTTGGCGGCGAACTGGGCCATGCGCACATCCTGCACGGCACTGCCCACGGCGGGAATGGATTTGGTGGCGGCAAAGAGAAAGACGTCGCATTCGAAAAGATGGGCAGGCTCCACCGGCTCTACCTCCGGCAGAGCGTCATAGTCCCAGGGCCAGGAGATCTGGCCCATCTCCGCCGTCCAGCGGGCGACGATATTTTGATTGAGGTCGCAGATGCCAATGGAGGAGATCACATCTCCGCCGATGAGCTTCAAAGCGGTGAGCAGCGTGCCGCCCACATCGCCCACCGCCAGCAGATGCACCCGCTTTTTCCCGGGACGGATCTGGAGAAAATCCAGCGCGTCCTGCCAGCGGGGATGGCGGGTGTTCACAGCGGTGATCTCCTCTGTCCGAATGGCCTCCAGCGCCGCCGGCGTCAGATCCGAAGAGGCGGGGGGCAGACGGTCCGCATCCAGCCAGACCGCGCCCTCCCGGGGAGCAGTGAGCTGCCGGGGGTCCGATACCCTCCAGGCGGTGCGGCCGGTTCGGGGGTCCCGATCCACCAGAATAAGCGGCGGGAATCCGCAGGCGGGCGGCTGCGCATGTGCCAAGGGGAGATTCGGTAGCAGTGAGGCGGCAAGGTATCCGCCGGCATGATAAAAGTACATGGCAAAGCCGTCCTTTCAGAAGATTATTCCAGCACGTCCCGCATCCGCAGCAGCATCTTCAGATCGTTTTCCAGGCAGGCGGAGGCGGGAAGATTGGGATCGTAGCTGAGACAGGCGCCCTTGTCCGGGGACAGGGGCAGGATCACCGCCTCACTGAGACGAGAAAGGGTCAGGTTCCGGGCATATCGCTCCCGGTATGCCCGTTCCAGTGCCAGGAGGATGTTCCGGGAGTTTTCAATGCAGATCCGGGAGAAGGCAAACACCGCCGCCCGTCCGCACTCTTTATAGAAGCGGGGGAAGGCGTAGGGAAGGATCAGGTTCACCGCCGGTGTCAGGCCAGGTACGGAGGGTTCAGCGTCTCCCACGGTATCACCGCCGATGAAGGGATACATGGTGGACTCCACAAACCAGGCCCGCATATTGGGAATGAAATATACGCTGTCCACGGTGCGGCCCTTGGCGGACATCAGATCCCTCCCTCGGCCGGAGAGCAGGCCCACCAGCACCTGGTCGATTTCCAGCCCTTCCTGGCGGAACAGGGGGTCCAGAGCATTGATGCGGTTGCCGGAGTGAAGCAGGTCGTCCACCAGAATCACCGGGCGGCGGAAGGACCGGATGGTGCGGATTTGGCTCTCCAGCGGGGAGTAGCCGGGATAGGCACGGATGGAGAAGGACCGCAGGTCTGGGGCGAACACCTTATCGGTGTGAAGGGTCTTGGTAACGGTGTTGGGGATGGCGTTGCCCCGGAGGATCTTTCCGAAGGGAACGCACATCTTGGGCCCCAGGACCCGAGGTTTGGTGGGTTCGGCGGGGACACCGTTGAGTTCTGTGATCTTGCGCATGAGGCGGTGGTAGATGACCTCTGCATTCAGGGAGAGTACCAGCGTGCCGGGATACATGCCGCACAGGGCCCTCTGAAGCTGCTGATGAGCTTCCTTCACCGCGTCCAGGACCCGCTGATCAGAGGAGAAGGGCTCTTTGAGGGTGGTGGGGATATTTTGCAGCAGCACGGCGGGAAAGCGCATATCCACCACCAGAAGGGGCCGGGAGTCCTCCGACTCCACCCGGACAAAGCCCTGGCGCTGCAAGAGATCCAGCGTCTGCATGGAGGTGATGGGAGCGATGGAATACCAGACGGCATAAGCACAGTCATCCCGCATGGCCCGGGAGAGGGCCTCCGTCAGAAGAAGCTGCCCCACGTCATAATTCCCACCAGGAGAGCGGGCCATGTAAAGGCCGGTCAGCAGTTGGATGTGACCGGAGGTCCGGTTGCGGACGGCGTTTGCCAGCTGCTCGCTGCCAAAGGCCTCGAAGAGTCCGCCGGAATTGACGGTGCGCATGGTCAAAACGCCCAGGACCCGGGGACGGGGGCCGTTTTCCCGCAGCACGCACACGCTGTCCCGGGGATCGATCTCCGCCGGACGTCCCCGGCTGTCGGGCACCGCGTCCGCCAGAGCGGACCGCTCCTCTTCGCTGGGGTGCTCCAAATAGGAAAAGTCCAGAAAGCTGGCCCGGATGATCTGCTTGTACTGCGGCTCCCGCAGATAGAGACTGTTGCGGTAGATGAAGTCCTGCACCGCCGGGTCGATGAGGTTGGAGATGTCCCGGCCGTAGTCAATGTTCTCCCGAATGCGGGTGGAGGAGATGTCCTCCAGGTGGGTGGGCAGCCGCAGCTGAAGAACCTTTCCGCGGATGCAGGAGAGATCTGCTTCCATTTCCTGGCCGGAGGCATCACTGGAGCGGCGGAAGACGATGTGATTAAGGAAATGGACGGAGCCGTCCTGAGGCGGCACCTTGTAGGAAGAGGCGTTGGCCACCACATCGGACCCCACCGTCAGGTACAGTTCCCGACCGGCAAAGACCTCCCGCAGCCGGTCCAGGTCCGAGGGCGTGGCCAGGTTGACGGGGATATCATGGGGGAAAAGATACACGTTGAATTCGTCCGCCACGGACATGGAGACAATCTGACGCCGCACCAGGGAGGGCTGGGCCTTTTTGGACCAGGAGAACTCGTCCACGGCCAGATATACCTCAAACCCCAGATCCCGAATCTCCTGGACAATGCCCTTGTGGCTGAGGGAGAAGGGGTCGAAGGTCCCGGGGAAAAAGGCCACGCGGTCCGGTGCGGAAAAACGGAAGGGACCGCTTTCAATGTGGTGGGTGATGATGAAACGGTAGACGTGGCTCAGCGAGGCGGCGGTATAGAAGAAGGTCAGCTCCTTTTCCGGCTGCTCGTTGATGAGAAAGAGAACCTTTTTGGCCAGCAGGGTGAAAAGCTCCGCCTTATCCTCGTAGGCCAGGGCGCTGGAGGCAAACAGCCCCTCCCCCAGAATGTGGAGGGCCTCCTGCCGCACGGACTCCCGGTAGGAGGCGAGCCCCTTGAGGAGCAGTCCCGCCATCCGCTCGCGGCGGGCAGAGAGAGTGGCCTCATCCTCGTCGAAGCGGCCGCCGTAGACGGCATAATACTCCAGCATGGACCCCACAGTGGAAAGTGCGGCAGCCACCACGTTGCTGTTGGCGGAGGAGAGCAGAAAGTGCATCTGGTCCAGCACCTCGTCCAGCTCCCGGGGGGTCAGCCACAGAGCAAACCGCCCAAGATACTCCGGGATGTACTTGGAGATCTCCGACTGACCCGTCTCCAGGGCCTTGCTGAGTTCCACCGCGATCTCGTTGCGCCGGTCCGGCGTGAGCACCGGGGCGATGGAGAGCAGTGAGGCACCGGCCATCCGCCGGACCACCACATTTTCGCTGACCTTGATGAGGTTGGAAAAATGGGTGGCGATGTGGAGAACATTTGCCCGGTTGCCCTGCTCCACCTGGTCCAGCAGATACTCCACGCCCACGGCCTTCAATACCCAGGGCGTGGCGGTTTTCAGATTGTCCAGAAACACGGTTGAGATGGCATCCGGATGGTCCAGCAGCGCCCGGTGGGCGGATACATCCAATCCCAGCCGTTCGCCTACCTGGGCCTGGAGGAACAACAAAGGCGTGCTGATGACGCAGTCGGCGCTCTCCACCGCCTCCGCCATGGTCTGCCGCTCCGGTGCGTCGGGGGAGAGCACCGTCAGCAGATAGCGGAAAAGCCGCAGTGCCGCAGCCTTCTGAGAGGCCTCACCGTGCTCCAGCCACCAGGTGGCGAACTCCACCAGCAGCGTCTGATCCGCCGGGCTGACCCGGTTCATGGGCAGGTTCAGCACCGTGTCCAGCAGGGCAAAGGCCGCGTCCGGCTCCACGGAGGCAGGGTCATGATAATGCCGGAAAAGCTCCGCGGCAAAACGGGGAGCGTCAGCATCAGAGCACTCCTCCAGCAGGGCATCCGCCACTGTCTTGGCCTGGTAGCGGATCATGCTGGTCTGCCGGGGCGTCAGCCGCCGGTCCGGATGGATCAGTTTTTGCAGATACTCCGCCCACAGCAGGAAGGGACGGTCTGCCTCGGGCCCCGGAGAGATGCCGGCAGGCAGCTCTTTTTGATACCCGGAGTAGAATCCGGCCAGAATCCGGCCGATCAGCGCGGCGGACTGGCGGCGGATATCGCCGTCGGGGAGCATCAGCAGCTCGTAGAGAAAATCCAGGGTTTGCTCCTTCTGAGCAGAGCTCCAATACGTAAAATATTCCTCAAAGATGGACACATAGGCCCGCAGCCGCTCCCCCTGCTTTTCACTGCGGGCGGCTTCCAGAATGTTGGCAAACAGCTGCTCCCGGCCCAGGCGGTGCATCAGACGGATATTGTGATCCACCGCCGTGCGGCGGATGGCGGAGACCACCTGGTCGGGGGTCATCAGCGCTACATCCTGCCGGGGACAGGGAGTACCTCCCGGGGAGGCAAGCGTGGTGTCTACGCCGAAGGAGGCCATGTACTCCTCAAAGTCCCGCAGCTTTTCATAGACATAGCGATAGCGCCGCCGCTTGGCGGAATTGACGTTATCCAGCTTGCTCAAAATCACGTCGAAGGCTTCCTGAAGGGAGTATAGGTGGGCGATCTCCTGCCCGCTCTCGTCCCGGGACTGCTTGACCCGGAAATCGGCGTATACCAGCACCAGCGATTCGGAGGAGAGGTTCTCGATCTCCAGGTCCCAGACGGAGTGATTGGCGGCGATGCGGCCCAGGGCGGTCAGCCCCCGCTGGGTGAACCACTGGTCGGTATAATAGTAGTGGAGATAAGGGACCCGCTCGCCGGGCTTGCAGCCGAATTTGCCCAGGTCATGACCGGCGGCGGCGCCGGAGATGAGCCCCAGATCAATGAGCCCCCCGCCCGCCCGGAAAGCGCGGGAAACCGTCATGGCCACGTGGTGGACACCGGCGATGTGCTCCAGCGTGCGGAATGGGGTCACCTCCCGTCCCAGCCGCAGCAGTTCGTAGATATACTCACTGCGGAATCGCTTGATAAATTGCCGGTATTCTGCGCCTACGCCGCTTTCTGCCAGCTCCGCGTCGGTGCAGAACGCAAAATCCAGCCACGGGTCGAAGGGCAGTGCCCGCCGTTCCGCGGCAAAGAGAACCTGCAAAAACTGCAAAAAGCAAAGCGCGCCGTCCCACTGGGCGGAGGTGTGCCGGGTATCTGCCGCCGGGTAGAGCAGGGATGTGGCCACCTGATAGGCATAGCGCAGCCAGCCCTCCTCCGGCTCCGGTGCCAGACCGTCCAGCAGCGGGCGGAATGCCTCCAGCGCCTCGGCGCAGGAAATGCGCCGCCGGATGGGCTCCAGGGAGGAGAGTTGCGCGGACCAGTTCACCTCCCCGAACAGACGGCTCAGATCGGTGCGGTTCATGCCCAGCTTTCGCAAAAACATCTTGTCTCGGAACGCATCTTCCATCCAGAGCGATAAGGACCGGTCTGTCTGCTTATCCATGGCTCCTCCATTCCGCCCGCCAGGGCAACGGTGTTACCTTCAGTATACCGCACCGGGCGGAGAGAGGAAAGAGGAGGCGGGAAAAAAATGATGGAGCGGTATTTTTTGACGGCAGGGCAAAAAGACGGAGGAATCGGGCAGAATGTGATATAATATCCACGAATACGGGTCCACGGGCAATGGAGAGAGGGTGCGGCATGAATCGGCGGATTGGAAAACTGCTCTGGAGAAGCATTGGTATCTTGCTGGCGGTAGTGGTGCTGTTTCAGACGGCATTCCTGCTCTACTTCCGGGATTTTTACGGTTCGGCGGAAAAGGAATTTTGGGTACCGGGGCTCTCCGGTGAGTTTGTTCCCCAGGGAATGGACCGGCTGCGGGAGGGATTCCTGCTCAGCGGTTATCTTTCCGACAGCGGTGCCGCCCGACTGTATCTGGTGGAGGCGGACGGCAGCGCCCGCCTCATTCGCCTGCGGACGGAGACGGGACATACGCTGGTCAGTCATGCCGGGGGAGTAGCGGTAAGCGATGCCTTTATCTACCTGGCCGGCGGGAACGGACAGTGCTATGTGTTCTCTGCGGAGGATGTTCTGGACCCGCGCCAGACGGCAATCTCCGTGGTGGGGAGCTTCTACACAGGGAACCGGGCTTCTTTTTGCTGTATGAGGGGACAGTCCCTCCTGGTTGGGGAATATGCCTACGGTGAGCGGTACCGCACCGCCGACAATCACCACCTCATCACGCCTGCGGGGGATCAGAACACCGCACTGGTGACATCATTTCCACTGGAAAACGATGCGCCCCTCGGTGTATCGGAGCGCCCAGAGGCGGCCTACTCCATCCCGGAGCGGATTCAGGGCATGAGCTTTTCCTCGGATGGGCGGGCGATCCTCTCGGCTTCCAGCGCCTTTGGAGCCTCACAGATGTATCTCTATGACTTTGGGGGTGTGCTGGCGGACCGGCAGGGGATTCTCTGGATCAATCAGGCACCGGTGCCGCTGTACTACCTGGACAGCGATAACTGCACGGGGATTCTTCACATGCCGCCCCACGCGGAGGAGATCACCTTTGCAGACGGAAAACTCTACCTGCTCTTTGAATCTGCCAGCCGCCGCTTCCAGTATGGCAAACTGGTGGGCGGCAGTTACGTGTACAGCCTGTCCCTGCCGGAAATCGTGCAGGAAACGCTGTAAAGGAAATAGACCTGTCGGAAGCTGCGCCAACAGCGAAAACGCCCGCCCCGATCTCGGGGCGGGCGCTGCGATTATTCCTTGAAGTGTTCGTGATGGAAGATGTGGTCCTCACAGAAGCAGTGGTAGCCGGCGCAGCGGGAGCAATACCGGAACTGCAGATCGGGATAGTCGGTATCGGTGCGGCCGCACACCTCACACTTGTGGCGGTAGCCCTGCTCCGCCTCTTTTCTCCGCTGCTTGCGGACGGCGGATTTGAAGTGGATGGTCTGGTGAGAGGTCTGGTGTCGGGCCCGTCCCCGGCGGTAGGCGATCTCGTCGGAGAGATTGGTCCAGAAGAACACAAAGAAGTTCAAAAGGGCGACGACAGGCAGCAGTGCGCCCAGGAAGTTCAGCTGGATGAGGTTCGAGATCACCACGACGGCAAAGATCACGCCGTCCAGCGCCGCCAGCCATTTGACTTTCACCGGAATGATGAACATGACCAGAAGCTGCGTGTCCGGATAGAGCATTGCGAAGGCGAAGAACATGGAGAGGTTTACATAGTCGGCACCGGCGATCCAGACGTCCTGGCCGGTGACAAGTCCCGTTATAATGCCGGTAAGTAGTGTCAGCACCACGCCGGAGAGATAGTAGAGGGTGAATTTGGCGGTGCCCCACTCCCGTTCCAGAGTATTGCCGATCATGTAATAGAGGTACAAAAAGATCGCCAGCCAGAGGATGTCCCCGGTGGAGTAGTACCCGGGCATGAAGAGGAAGGTCACCAGCCGCCAGACCTCAAAGTGCTTGATGGCCTCCCAGCTGAAACCCAGAAAGCTGATGGCCTGGTATCCGGCAAAAATAGACAGCAGATATACGACGACATTGCCGATGACGATGAACTTCATCAGATTGGGGATGCCGAAGTTGGGATGGGTATAGGCGAACCGATCCACAGCGGCGTTTAGTTTTCTCAAAATCAAACCCTCCAGAGCCACAGAATTCAAAACATGAATATTATACCCATCCTGGAGAAAAAAGTCATGTATAATTTTTGAACGATGCAAAAACCGGCATTTTGCAAAATCTGACGGCACCGTATTGACATTCTGTGCAAAGCCGTATAGTATAGTAGCTACAATTTCATCCCTTATCAAGAGTGGCGGAGGGAACGGCCCGATGAAACCACGGCAACCTGCATTGTAAGGTGCCAAATCCGGCGGATACCGACAGATGAGGAGCGAGAAGGCAGCAAGTGCGCGTTTCGTCATTGTCGAAGCGCGCGTTTTTTTCGGCTCTTGAAAGGGAAACACACAAAAGGAGCAAGATAACATGGCAAGACATTATCTATTCACCTCGGAGTCTGTGACCGAGGGACATCCCGACAAGATCTGCGATCAGATCTCTGACGCGGTCCTGGATGCCATTCTGGAGCAGGACCCTGACGGCCGGGTGGCTTGTGAGACCACCGTCTGCACCGGACTGATCCACGTCATGGGCGAGATCACCACCAAGTGCTATGTGGACATCGGCAAGATCGCCCGGGAAGTGGTTCGGGACATTGGCTATGACCGGGGCAAGTATGGCTTTGACTGCGACACCTGCGGTGTCATCACCTCTATTGATGAGCAGTCCGCAGATATTGCCCTGGGTGTGGACAAGTCTCTGGAGGACAAGGAGGGCACTGACAGCGAGCTGGGCAACGGTGCCGGCGATCAGGGCATGATGTTCGGCTACGCCTGCGATGAGACGCCGGAGCTGATGCCCCTGCCCCTGTCCCTGGCCCAGAAGCTGGCCAAGCGGCTCACCGAGGTCCGCAAGAGCGGGGAGCTCTCCTACCTGCGGCCCGACGGCAAGAGCCAGGTGACGGTGGAGTATGACGAGAATAACCGTCCTGTCCGGGTGGACACCGTGGTCATCTCCACCCAGCATGATCCGGACGTGAGCCTGGAGACCATCCGGGCTGATATGGTGGAGAAGGTGGCCAAGGCCGTCATTCCCGCCGAGATGCTGGACGAAAAGACCAAGTATTATATCAACCCCACCGGACGCTTTGTCCTGGGCGGTCCGGCCGCGGACACCGGCCTCACGGGCCGTAAGATCATTGTGGACACCTACGGCGGCAGCGCCCCCCACGGCGGCGGCTGCTTCTCCGGCAAGGACCCCACCAAGGTGGACCGCTCCGCTGCCTACGCTGCCCGTTGGGTGGCCAAGAACATCGTGGCGGCCGGTCTTGCCCGCCGCTGCCAGGTGGAGCTGGCCTACGCCATCGGTGTGGCCCAGCCGGTGAGCATTCTGGTGGATACCTTCGGCACCGGCACCGTGGGTGACGACAAGCTGGAGGCCGCGGTCCGCAAGGTGTTTGACCTGCGTCCCACCGCCATCATCCGGGATCTGAACCTGCGCCGCCCCATCTACCGCAAGCTGGCCGCCTATGGCCACATGGGCCGGGAGGACCTGGGCGTGGCCTGGGAGAAGACCGACCGGGTGGAGGCCCTGAAGGCTGCTTTGGCGGAGTAACAAAACGAAAAGAACCGCACCGTGAGCATTCACGGCGCGGTTCTTTTTGCTTGTATTGCTCAGGTTGTCCGGGCCAGGGCCTCCAACAGCCACTCCCGCCATTGGCGGGGCTCTGCATTGGCGGGCCTCTGTCCGTTCCGGTTCGATCTGGAGCACATAGCTCACCCGGCCCAGAAGGCTCTGGAGATAGGCCCGGGGCGGCAGGTCCTGCCCGGTCCGGGCCAGGTGCTCCGCCACACCGAAGCGCCGGCAGGAGTAAAGTTCCTGTAAAGTTCCTGCCGCAGTTTCCGGCGCAGCTGGGGCGGCACCGCCGGGTGCTCGTTCACGGTGAGCCCCGTGACTGTCTGCCGGCCGCCTGCCGGGAGCAGGCGGGTCTTGCGGGTGTTGAGAAAGAAGCCCCGGCTGCGCAGCTCCGCCCCCGCAAAGGCTTGGACCTCCCCGGCGTCAAAGCTGCCGGAAAAAGTGAGATCGTCGCAGTAGCGGGTATAGGTGATGTCCCGCCGGGCACACCAGGTGCCCACCGTTTGATCGAAGTCCCGAAGAATCAGGTTGGAGATGGTGGGGGAGCTGGGCGCCCCCTGGGGCAGCCCCTCGTCATAATAGCACAGCATGGTGAGAAGAACCCGCAGAGGCTCTGCATAAATAAAGGCTGGAAAGGCAGATTCTTTCACAGCAGAATAGAGCACGCTGCCGAAAAAATCCCGGATGTCCAGCTTCAAAATCAGCGGTTTCCCCACGTGGGGAGTAGCGTTGCGCAGCGGGCCCGCGCCGCAGCGGTAGGCGGTGGCACAGGGGGAGACGGGCAGAAGGGGCAGCAAGCGGTCTGCAATGCGGCGCTGGATGGTTTTGAGGAGCGGGTCCGGCACGGAGAGATGGCGAACCGTGCCGTCCCGCTTGGGCAGCTCTGCCGGGTGATAGTGCCGGGGCAGGCTGTTGCTGACGGCATACAGGGTCTGGATGGAAAAGCCCAGATCCCGGGCCAGGGTCTCTGCTTCCCGGTAGACAATCACGGCAAAACCGCCTCCTTTCCGGTGCGAAGCAAGACAAATGTGCATGGGAGCCCCGCGGCCGTATCCCAAGCACACCGGCGGTGTGCCGAAATACGGCCAAGGGCCTCGCCTGAGCGCAGCGAATACGGTGGGAATGTGCCTTCCGGACGCGACTCGCGTCTGGCGCCGGGAATCCGGTCTTGGGCTGATGCTCCGCAACAACAGTATACTCCTGCGGGGGCGGAAAGACAAGGTAGAGAGAGAAAAAACGCACCCACTCCCAACAGGGAGTGGGTGCGTTTCCGGGGAAATCAGACCGCGCAGACGTTGGTGGCCCGCAGTTTGCTGGGGTCCTTGGGATCGGGCTCAGTGCCGAAGGTGACCTTCTGGCCCTCAGCCAGGGTGCGGAAGCCGGTACCCTGGATGGCGGAGAAGTGGACGAACACGTCGCCGCTGCCGTCGTCGTTGGAGATGAAGCCGAAGCCCTTGGTCTCATTGAACCATTTCACAGTGCCGGTATACATTAATGATACCTCCAAAAAAGTATTTTCCGAATCTAAAGAGAAACGCCGCGGAACTGCGAGTCAAAATGAAAATTGACTCACAAACCCACGGCGATCAATTCAACCATTCAGAACTCAATCATTGTATGGGCTCCGGAAAGAAAAGTCAAGGAAAAGTTTCCGGCGCGGATCACTGACGGAAATTTCTGGATGCCATGGCCTGCCGGCGGGGAAACGATGGCAAGGGCGGACTGAGACGTCCGCCTCGGGTGAAAAAGCCGTGAAGCCATTGAAAACTATTGATTTTTTAGGCGTTTCGATATATCTTATAGTATCAGGGCTTTATACTGAAAAGCAGCTCTATGTCAGGGGGCCGTCCGGCCCACAGAGGTGAAAACGTGTATTTAAAAGCATTGGAGATCCAGGGGTTCAAATCCTTTCCGGACAAGACGGTCCTGAATTTCGGCGAGGATATCACCGCCATTGTAGGGCCGAACGGCTCCGGCAAGTCTAATATTTCAGACGCCATTCGCTGGGTCATGGGCGAACAGAGTGCCAAGGGCCTGCGTGGCGCCAAGATGGAGGATGTCATCTTCGGCGGCACGGAAAAGCGGGCCCCGGTGGGGTTTGCCCAGGTGACGTTGGTGCTGGACAACACGGGGCATATTTTTCCCACTATGGAGGAGTCCGAGGTGGCGGTGACCCGCCGGTATTACCGCAGCGGGGAGAGTGAATATTACATCAACCGCCAGTCCGTTCGTCTCAAGGATGTAACGGAGCTGTTTCTGGACACCGGCATGGGCAAAGAGGGATACTCCATCATCGGCCAGGGCAAGATCGACGAGATCCTCTCCGCCAAAAGCGGTGAGCGCCGGGAGATCTTCGAGGAGGCCGCAGGCATCTCCAAATTCCGCCACCGCAAGGAGGACGCCGAGCGAAAGCTGGAGCGGACGGAGGAGAATCTGGTCCGCATCAATGACAAGATCAGCGAGCTGGAGCTCCAGGTGGAGCCCCTGCAGGACCAGGCGGAACGGGCAAAAAAGTATCTGCTGCTGCGGGATGAGATGCGCGTTTTGGAGATTTCTGTCTGGCTGGAAAACCTGGATGAGCTGAAGGCGGATGCCCGAAAGCTGGAATCGGATTTCCGGGCTGCCGAGGCCGCCCGGGACGAGGCCCGGGCCCAGTTGGACGCACTCTACGCCGAGGGTGAGCGCTATGGCCGGCAGATGCAGGAAAAGGATATGGAAGCCGAGCAGGTCCGGGCAGAGTCAGCCGGGCTCGAGAGCCGTGCCCAGGAGCAGGAAAGCGCCGTGGCAGTGCTGGAAAGCGCCATTGCCCATAACCGGGAGAATATTGAGCGGGCCCGGACGGAGCTGATGGAAAGCGACAGCC
>FR890956.1:0-1274 GCA_000436875.1 Oscillibacter sp. CAG:155
TGTGCTCTCCCGCTGCCTCCTGGCCTACGGCGGTCTCCCCCAGTGCGGCAACGCCTACTGCGATCTCTTTTCCCGCGGCGGCCACGCCTCCGGCGTACACGCCCACGGCGCAGGAACCGAAGGCCGCAATCCCCACCGCCACGGCTCCCAGCGCTCCCACGCCTGCGGACAGCGCCCCCAGGGACAAAAGGCCCACGGAGAGGGCGCCGATGCTAAAAAGGCCCACGCTGCAGGCTCCCACTGCCACCACACCCACAGCGGTATTGCCGATGGCGATGATCCCCTTGGCCACGCTGTCCCGGCCCCAGAAACCGCGGCGGGTCAGTCGGATGGACACCAGCGGGAGGCCGAAGAGCTGCTTCTTGCTGTCGTAGGAATACCCCCGCATATATCGGGTCAGATCGTCCATTTTGGCCTCCAGGCGGGCAGCCCGATTCTCCTCCATATCCACCGCCCGGTCGGGGTCTGGCAGGTCCAACTGTTCCTTTACCAGAGCATCCACCGTCACACTGAAAAGGTCTGACAGTGCGATCAGCTTTCCCAGCTCCGGCATGGCGGTACCGGACTCCCATTTACTGACAGACTGCCGGGTGACGCCCAGAAAGTCTGCCAGCTGCTCCTGGCTGAGGCCCCGTCTGCGCCGGAGCTCCGTCAGTTTGTCCGAAAATTGCATGGCTTGTACACTCGCTTTCCCTTTGGATAGGCAAAAGAATAGACCAACCGCCGCATTCCGGCAAGAACGCGGCGGTTGGAAGTTTGTCAACTTCAGGTTGCAGGCACTGGGGCACAGCGTTTTGCCGGATTACCAGATGCCCAGCAGGTGCTGGACCAGCAGACTGACACAGGCAATGGCCACCCAGCAGCAAAAGCCCATGAAGATGGGTTTTCCGCCGGTCTTGACCAGCTTGACGATGTCGGTGTTGAGACCGATGGCCACCATGGCCATAACGATGAAGAACTTGCTGGCGCTCTTCAGGAAGCTCACCAAGCCTGCGGGAATGGGCAGCAGCGTGGTGATGATGGACGCCACCAAAAACAGCAGCACGAACCAGGGGAAGATCTTCTTGATGTCCACCTGGGCACCGCCCTGCTTTCCTTCCCGCCGGGTGCGCAGCAGCGCCAGCACCAGCGTGATGGGGATGATGGCCAGCGTCCGGGTCATCTTTACGATGGCAGCAGTGTCCAGCGTGTTGGCGCCGGGATGCATGCCGTCCCAGGCGGCAGCGGCGGCCCGAACGGAAGAGGGGGCGTTGGAAAGCGGGGCGGGAAAGAGA
>FR890956.1:1314-33694 GCA_000436875.1 Oscillibacter sp. CAG:155
AAAGGCCCAGAGCCCCGCCCAAGGTGGGGAAGATCAGCGCCGCGATGACGTTGAAGAGGAAGATGACGGAGATGGACTGAGCAATCTCCTCATCGTCCGCACCGATCACCGGCGCGGTGGCGGCAATGGCGCTGCCGCCGCAGATGGAGGAGCCCACGCCGATCAGGGTGGAGATATTGGAATCCATCCGCATGGCCTTATAGAGGACAAAGGACACGATCAGGGACGTCGAAATGGTGGAGACGATGATGGGCAGAGACTGTCCCCCCACCTGGAGCACGCTGGAGAGATTCATGCCGAATCCCAGCAGCACCACTGCCAGCTGCAAAATCTTCTTGGAGGTATAGGTGATGCCGCTTTTTGCCTTCCCCTGGTCCTTCCAGACGAGAGCGATGACCATGCCGATGAGGATGGCAAATACAGGGCCGCCCACCACCTCGAATCGCTGCCCCAGCAGCCAGGCAGGAATGGCCAGCACCAGGCAGATCAAAATACCCAGCGCATTTTTCTTCAAAAATTCCATTGTGGTTCTCCTTTACACATACATTCGGCTTTGTATCATATCATGCTGTTAAGCATTTGTCAAAAAAAGTTGGGGCGGCAATCGTCGCCCCAGTTCAGGTCCCGGATTCAGTTCAAAGGGATCTCCGTATCGCCCCACAGCAGATGGTCTGCCTGAGACAGGTCCACAGGGGCGGTAAAGGCGCTGGAGCAGACCTGGAGGCCATCCTCTTCCCCGGCAAAGCCACCGGAAGCCGATACCTCCGTGCCGTCCTTCAGCACCACGGTTACCGGTGCGTCAGGGGTGATGGAAACCTCCATTGCCATTTGGCTTCCGTCCGCCGACTGGACCGCCATGCCGCTCCGGCCCTGCGACATCTCCTCAGCTGCCTGCTCTGCGGCCCGGGCTGTGGCCTCGTCGATCCGGTAGCTCCACCGGACTCCCAGGGGCGAGAGTTCCAGGGTTTTCAGAGTAATGGGTCCCCAGGGTGTCTCGGTGGTGACACCATCCACATCCAGGGTCATCGCGCTGCCTTTGCCCATATGCTCCGAGATGGGGAAGGAAAAGTCTCCGGTGAAGATCGGAGTAAAGGTATTGTCGGTTCCCCACTTCCAGAGCCCGGGGATATGGAGAGTCAGCCCGTCCAGGTCCTGGTCGGCGGAGAGGTTCACCACCACGGTGATTTTGTTGTCGGTGGGATCGTCATCTTCCAGGCAGGTGATGTCCGCGGAACAGGACATGTCTTCCCGCTCCTGGCCATCCGCTGTCTCCAGGCGCATCCGCACCTCCGGAGCCACCCCGCCGGAGAGCCAATAGACAGCCTCTTTCTCATCCAGCACCGGCAAAACGGTCCCGGCCGGGGCCTTCACCTCCAGCATCAGATACAGTACGCCCTCCGCGCCGAACGCATCCAGCGGCGTGATGGTGGCACCATCGCTGGTGACCGCGGCAGGCAGTCCTCCGCTGAGGGATTTCACCACCGCCTGCTGGCCCTGGCCCATAGGGCCGAAGTAGTTCTCCCACAGGGACAGCGTCACCGCCGCGGCGGTGCCCACCAGCACTGCCGCAGCCAACGCGGCGGCCATGCCCCGTTTCATCCAGCGGCCATGACGGCGGGGCTCCTGGGCTGTCTGCTGTGCCATGAGGGCATCGGTCAGCAAGGCTTTTCCACTTTTTGTAAACCGCAGTTTTTCCAATTCACTCTGATAGATACTCTTGTCCATATCTGCCTCCCAGCATCGTTCTCAGCTTGGCCTTGCCCCGGTAGAGATAGGTGCTGACCTGACGGGGACTGCACCCCATCAGCACCGCGATCTCCTCCACGGTGTATTCCTCGTAATAGCGCAGGTAAACGGCCCGCCGGTACTTCTCCGGCAGGGCCTGTACCGCCTCCAACACCGGACTCTCCCCTGGCTCCGGCAGGTACACGGCTGCTTCTCCGGCGGCTTCCAGAGGAGCCCGGCGCCGCTGCCAAGCGGACTTACGGAAGTCCTTGCAGCAGTTGACCGTCACCCGCAGGACCCAGGCCCGTTCCAGCCGCTCCTCATCAAAGCGGCAGGAACTGGTCAGCAGCTTCAAAAGCACCGTCTGACAGATGTCTTGGGCATCGTGGACACTGCCGGTCCAGGTGTAAGCCACCCGCAGCACCGTGTCTGCCCAGCGGTCCACTGCCGCCTCCGCCTGTTCCCTTGTGTATGTGATCTCTTCCGTTGGTATCCTCTCCCTTCCCGGTACCGTTCACTGACAAAACGAAGCGGACTCTGCCAATCTGACAGCTGCAGCAAAAAAAGCCGCCGGGAAATTTTCCCGGCGGCTTGGTATGCGGCTTGGTATGCGGATTGGGGCTCAGCCCTCTTCGGCGATCTTGCGTCCCATCAGGGTGCCCATCACAGAGGCCATCATCAATCCCCGGGTCCAGCCGGAGCTGTCGCCCAGGCAGTGGAGCCCCTGGAGGCTGGTATTGAAATCGGTATCCATCTTCACCCGGTTGGAGTAGAACTTCAGCTCAGGAGAATAGAGCAGAGTTTCCGTGGCGGCGAAGCCCGGCACCACGTAATCCATAGCCTGAATGAAATTGATGATGTTCATCATAGCCCGATACGGCATGGCGGCCGTGATGTCACCAGCCACGGCGTCCGGCAGCGTAGGCCGCAGGTTGGACTGGGCCAGTTCCTTCTGCCAGGTGCGCTTGCCGTCCAGAATGTCCCCGAACCGCTGGACCAGAATCTGACCGTTGGCCAGCATGTTGGTCAGCTCGCCCACCTTCTGGGCATAGGCAATTGGCTGATTGAAGGGGACGGAGAAGTTATGGGAGCAAAGAATGGACAAATTGGTATTGTCACTCTTGAGATCCTTATAGGAGTGGCCGTTGACCACTGCCAGGTCGTTGTCGTAGTTCTCCTGGCTGACGAAGCCGCCGGGGTTCTGGCAGAAGGTGCGGACCTTGTTCTTGAAGGGCTTGGGATAGCCCACCAGCTTGGACTCATAAAGCACCCGGTTGACGGTCTCCATGATCTCGTTGCGCACTTCCACCCGGACGCCGATATCCACCGTGCCGGGAGCGTGGGCGATGCCGTGCTCGGCGCACAGCTTCTCCAGCCAGTCAGCGCCGCGGCGGCCGGTGGCCACTACGGTGTGCTTGGCATAGATCTCCAAATCGGTCTTGCCGTCGGAAATGGCAACGCCCTTGCACACGTCGTTTTCCAGAATGATATTGCTGCACTCATAACCGAAGTACATCTCAACTCCGTGCTCCTGGAGGAACTGCTCAATGGCCAGGTAGATGCCCTGTGCCTTCTCCGTACCCATGTGACGGATGGGGCAGTCCACCAGCTTCAACCCTGCCTGGATGGCACGTTTGCGAATCTCTTTGCGCTCCTCCTCGTGTTCCAGGCCCTCAATGTGGGTGTCAGCGCCGAATTCCAGGTAGATCTGGTCTGCGTAATTGATGGTCTCCTGGGCCAATTCCGGGCCGATCAGGTTGGGCAGATCACCGCCCACCTCATAGCTGAGGGAGAGCTTGCCGTCAGAGAAAGCACCGGCACCGGAGAAGCCGGTGGTGATGTGACAGTAAGGCTTGCAGTTCATGCACTTACGGGTCTTATCCTTGGGGCAGTGGCGCTTTTCCACCGGCTGGCCCTTCTCTACCATGATGATTTTCTGCTTGCTGCCCTTTTTGATCATCTCCAAAGCGGTAAAAATTCCCGCAGGGCCCGCACCGACAATGACAACATCTGCGTTCATAATGATCGTTCTCCTCTTTATCTGACTGTCTGATATCTGGCTGTCTTATTTGGCTGATAGTTCCACTCCGTGGCGCACCAGCGTCAGCGGCGGCACTGCCCGGGGGAGTTTCATATGGAATACCATTTGGGGCGTTCGGGGTTCCGTCAGCGGAGCTCCCTCCCCGTCCGTCATGTCCGGCACGGTCATGGCAAAGGGCCGCAGATCCGGCCCCACCAGTTCCACCGTGTCGCCTGTACGGAACTTGTTGCGCAGAGACAATGTAGCATTTCCCTGCTCGTCGCAATCTGTGACAAGCGCAACCACTTGCCACTCTCGGATGTATCGGGACGTCTCATAATACTGCCCCGGCGCACCGTAGTAAAAGCCGGTGGAGTATGGCCGGTGGCTGACATGGTCCACCTCATCCCGCCAGACCGGGTCGATTTCCCGGCCGGAGAGCACATCGTCCAGACAATGGCGGTATGCGCCGGTGACGATGGCCGCGTAATAGGCCGACTTGGCCCGTCCCTCGATTTTCAGGCTGTCCAGTCCCGCATCAATAAGATCTCCCACATGGTCGATCATGCACATGTCCCGGGAGTTGAGAATGTACGTCCCCTGGGCATCCTCCTCAATGGGGAAATACTCTCCGGGCCGCTTCTCCTCCATCAAGGCGTACTGATAGCGGCAGGGCTGGGCACAGGCGCCTCGGCTGGAATCCCGGCCGGTCATGTAGTTGGAGAGCAGACACCGCCCGGAATAGCTCACGCACATGGCGCCGTGGACGAATGCCTCGATCTCCAGATCCGCCGGCGTCTTTTCCCGGATCTCACGGATCTCCTCCAGACTCAGCTCCCGGGCCAGGATCACCCGCCGGGCGCCCAGGCCATACCAGGCCCGGGCGGTCTCATAATTGCTGATGCTGGCCTGGGTGGAGATATGACGGGCACACCCCGGAGCGTATTTGCCTGCCAGGGTAAAAGCCCCCATATCTGCCACGATCAGCGCATCCACGCCGGCGTCGTTCAGAAGTTCCAGATGAGCCGGCAGCCGGGCGATCTCGTCGTTGCGGGGCATGGTGTTGATGGTGCAGTGCACCTTCACGCCTCGCTGGTGGGCATAGGCCACCGCCTGACGAAGCTCGTCCTCATCAAAGTTTCCGGCAAAGGCCCGCATGCCGAAGCTGGTGCCCGCCAGATACACGGCGTCGGCACCATAGGCCACCGCCATTTTCAGCCGTTCCATATCTCCGGCTGGGGCCAGCAGCTCCGGCCCTTTTCGCATCTTAGTTTCCTGCATAGTCACTGCTGTTGACGAACGCCAGGTGATCGGCGTAGTTGGTGAAGAAGTGATGGACGCCGTCCTTGCCGAGGGCGTAGTAGTAATAATCGGTGTTGTCCGGTTCCAGCGCTGCCTGAATGGCGGCAAGGCCGGGATTGGCAATGGGCGTGGGCGGAAGACCAGCGTACTTATAGAGGTTATAGGGGGAATCGGTCTGCTTGTCCGCTTCCGTGATGCTCCCCTCGTGATCCGGCAGGGCGTAGAGCAGCGATGCGTCGATCTGCAACAGGCCGTAAGTGCCCTGCTTGTCGCCGGAACCCTCCAGACGGTTGTAAATAACGGAGGCGATTTTGGTCTGATCCGTCCCGTCGGTCTCTTTTTCAATGAGGGAGGCGATGGTGATGATGTCCTTCAGGTCGTAACCCCGCTCCTCCGCCTTGTCCAGCAGGTCGTCGTCCAGCTTGCTGTTGAAGTTCTTGATGAGACGGCCCAGCGCATTGGCAGGCTTTTCGTTCAGGTAGAAATCATAGGTGTCCGGGAACAGGTATCCCTCCAGACGGCTGATATCCTCGGAAGAATTGTCAATATAGCTGTAATCAAAGGTAGCCGTCTGGGCCGCCTCGGTGAGAGCCTCTTCGGTGTTGACCCCGTTTTTGGCCAGCAGGGCGATGATCTGCTCCACGGTATAGCCCTCGGGAATCGTGACCCGCACGGTATCTGTATTCATGCTGCCGGAGGCATTGTGCATGGCGGAGATCAGCGCCCGGTAGTCCATATCGGTGTTGAGCTCATAGGTACCGATGCCGATCTTGTCCTTGGCACCGGAGACCCCGGCAAAGAGCCGGAAAAACCATTTGTACTTGATAAGGCCCTCGTCCTTGAGCTTGTCGGCAATGCTGCCCATGGTGTCATCCGCCGTGACCTGAATAGTGGCGGTGTGATCGTCTTTGTTAAAGGCACAAAGATCTGAGGCCAGCAGCCAGCCCACGCCTGCCAGAATGGCGGAGACGATCAGCACGAACAGAATATACAGCACCGGATTGACGCGGCGGCGCCGGCGGCGGCGCTGCGGCGGCCGTTGTGCAGCTTCCTGGCTGTGGCGCACCTGCCGGGCATCCCAGCTGGCGGTATCTCCCCGTTTGAAGTCTTCCATGTGAACCTCCATCCTCCCCGTTCCGGCGCGCATGCACCGGAAACGGTCCGATTTGTTCTGATTGATTTCTTTTGCCCGTATTTTATCGTGGTCAGGCTCCCTTTTGCTCTTCGCCGCATAGAATGTCTCAAAGCGAGGTGAGCAACATGTGCCTGAACAACGGAAACGGTGACTCCTGCCTGTGGATCGTCCTGATCCTCATTCTTGTGTGCTGCTGCGGCGGTTTCTGCAGCGGAAACGCAGGAAACTGTGGCTGCAACTGCGGATGCAGCTGTGGCTGCGGCAACAACAACTGCGGGTGCGGGGACAACTGCGGCAGCTGCTGCTGAAGCGACGGCAAAGTGGGACGCGGCAGGCGTCCCTTTTTGCCGGTCTGTGCGGGGACAACCTTACAAAAAACGCCGCACCTGCGCCCAGACCTCACTGTGGATGTCCTCCACGGTGCGGACACTTCCATCCCGGTCGCAGTGGATGACGGTCCAGGCAAGATCACGGGCGATCTCCCGGGCGTTCATCCGGCAGCTGCGGAGGTATTCCTCGTCCTGCTCGTGGATGTCCGCCTGGGTACCGGTGGCCGTTTCCCGCCGGCGGAGCATCTGCTCGGAAAGTTCCGTAGGCAGATCCAGGTACACCACCAGGTCCGGCGCAGGAAGGCCAAGACGGCGGTACTCCAGATCAAAGAGCCAATTCAGGAACTCCCTCCGCTCTCCGACAGGCAGCTTGGACGCCTGATGGACGGCGTTGGAGGTGGTATAGCGATTGGCAATCACCACACCCCCCTGCTCGTAAAACGCCCCCCAGTCCTCTTTATAGGAGGCAAAGCGGTCCACCGCGAAGAGCACCGATGACGCGTAGGCATTCACGTCTCCGGGGTCGCTGCCCAGCGCGCCGTGGAGATACAGGTTTGCCGGTTCGGCAAAGGGGTTGCCGTACCGGGGAAAGTCGATCTCCCGGAACGCGATGCCCTCCTGCTGGAGATGCTGGCCCAGCATCCGAGCCTGGGTGGCCTTGCCGGAACCGTCGGTTCCCTCCAATACGATCAGCTTTCCGCTCATCTCCGCTTTCCTTTCTCCTGCTTGACATGAACCAGAAACAGCGGCAGCTTCATCATCCGGCCAATGCGGCGGGGCTCCTTCAAAAGGCGATAGAACCACTCCAGCCCGTGGTCGCACCAGAACTTGGGGGCCCGCTCCACCACGCCGGCGAACACATCCAGGCTCCCGCCCAGGCCGCAGAGCAGATGAGCGCCGGTGGCAGTGCCGTTCTTCGCCATCCACTTCTCCTGCTTGGGCGCGCCCAGGCACACCAGCACCACGTCCGCGCCGCTTTCCCGGATAGCTTCCACCACTGGGGCATCCTCTTTGAAATAGCCGTCATGAGTGCCGGCGATCTTCAGCCCAGGATACTGCTCACCCAGCCGTTTTCCCGCCAGCTCCGCCACGCCGGGTTTGGCACCCAGCAGATAGATGGACCGGCCTTCTTTTGCCAGTTTTCCCATCAGCCCCATGGCAAATTCAATGCCGGGAACTTTTCCTTTCAGCGGCGTCCCCAGCATGGCTGCACCCTTGACGACGCCGACACCGTCCGCCAGTACCAGATCCGCATGATTGACAATGTCCATCACCGCCGGGTCCGCCCGACAGACCTCTACAATCTCGGGATTGGGGGTGACCACGTAATGGGCACCGGGGGCGCGGACCAGGTCCATCCCGGCCTCCACCGCTTCTTCCAATGTCAGGTTGTCGAACCCGACGCCCAACACGTCGATACGCATATCAAACACCTCGCTACATACTCATACAGTTTATGATTATACCATACAGGTTGACCTCTGGCAACCTAAAATCGTCCATTTACGTCGGAAAAGCCGCTCTGCCGCCTCTCCGCTCCGACGTAAAAAACACCCGCCCCCTCCGGTGTGCGCCATGAAAAGGCGTTTTCCGGAAGAGCCGGGTGTTCGATTTGATTTGCCGCAATCCGGCGCAGGACCTGCCGGCACCGCCTGAAAAGGCCGGTTTACGCCCGCTTTTCCAGCGCTCCGCTGTACCGGGCCCGGAAGTCCGCGAAGGTTCCCTCGTCCAGAGCGGCACGGATCTTCACCATGAGTTCATTGTAAAAATACAGGTTGTGAAGTACCGCCAGGCGCAGGGCCAGCACCTCGTCCGCCTTGAAGAGGTGGCGGAGGTAGGCCCGGGAGTAGTTCCGGCACACCGGGCAGCTGCAGCTCTCGCTGATGGGCCGCTCGTCGGTCTGGTACTTCTCGTTGAGGATGTTGACAGTTCCCTCCCAGGTGAAGAGCTTGCCATGGCGGCCGTTGCGGGAGGGCATCACGCAGTCGAAGAAGTCCACGCCCCGGTACACCGCCTCGATGATGTTGCTGGGGGTGCCCACCCCCATGAGGTAGCGGGGCTTGTCCTTGGGCATGTGGGGTTCCACGGCGTCGATGATCTCATACATCACCTCCGCAGGCTCTCCCACGGCAAGGCCGCCGATGGCGTAGCCGTCACAGTCCAGCTTGGCGATCTCCTGCATGTGCCAGACCCGCAGGTCCGTGAAGGTAGCACCCTGGTTGATGCCGAAGAGCATCTGATGGGGGTTCACCGTGTCCGGCAGGCTGTTGAGTCGGTCGTGCTCAGCCTTGCACCGAGCCAGCCACCGTGCCGTCCGCTCACAGCTGGCCTTGGCGTATTCATAGGTGGCGGGGTTCTCCACGCACTCGTCAAAGGCCATGGCGATGTCGCTGCCCAGGTTGGACTGGATGCGCATGGACTCCTCGGGGCCCATGAAGATCTTGTGGCCGTCGATGTGAGAGGCAAACGTGACGCCCTCCTCCTTGATCTTGCGCAAAGAGGCCAGGGAGAACACCTGGAATCCGCCGGAGTCCGTCAGGATGGGGCCATCCCAGTTCATGAATTTGTGAAGTCCCCCCATCTGCCGCACGATGGCGTCACCGGGCCGCAGATGCAGGTGGTAGGTGTTGGACAGTTCGATCTGGCAGCCCACCTCTTTGAGGTCCTGGGCGCTGACGCCGCCCTTGATGGCCGCCTGGGTGCCCACATTCATGAACACCGGGGTTTGCACCACGCCGCCGTGGGCACAGGAAAACTGACCGCGCCGGGCGCGGCCCTCCGTTTTGAGCACGTTGAACATATTGATCTCCTAGTTTGATATTGATTGCCAGGGCATCAGTGGATGAACATGGCGTCACCGAAGCTGAAGAAACGATACTTCTCCCGCACGGCCTCCTCGTAGGCGCTCAGGATGTGTTCTCGGCCCGCAAAGGCGGACACCAGCATAATGAGCGTGCTCTCCGGCAGATGGAAGTTGGTCACCAGACCGTCCATTACCTTGAAGCGGTAGCCCGGATAGATATAGATGTTGGTCCAGCCGGCCTTGGCCTCCATATGGCCGTCCTCCGCCGCCCAGGACTCCAGGGTCCGGCAGGAGGTGGTGCCCACGCAGATGCACCGGCCGCCGGCCGCTTTTGTGCGGTTAATGAGATCCGCCGTCTCCTGAGGGATGGTGCAGAACTCGCTGTGCATCTCGTGGTCCTCGATGGTGTCCTCCTTCACGGGACGGAAGGTGCCAAGGCCCACGTGCAGCGTCACATACCCGATCTTCACGCCCTTGGCCTGGATGGTCTCCAGCAGCTCTGGCGTAAAGTGCAGTCCGGCCGTGGGGGCCGCAGCGCTGCCAAGGACTTTGGAGTAGACCGTCTGATACCGCTCCTGGTCCTGCAGCTCTTCTTTGATGTAGGGAGGCAGCGGCATCTTGCCCAGATGCTCCAGCACCTCCAGAAAAATCCCGTCGTAGTCGAAGCGGACCAGGCGGTTCCCGCCCTCCAGCTCGCCTACTACCTCGGCGGTCAGCTCTCCGTTGCCGAAGGAGAGCTTGGCACCCGTGCGCATCTTCCGGCCCGGACGCACCAGGCACTCCCAGGTCTTGTCTCCCCGGTCGATGAGCAGCAGCACCTCACAGGCTCCGCCGCCGGGGAGCCGCTGGCCCAGAAGCCGGGCGGGCAGCACCCGGGAGTCGTTGAGGATCAGACAGTCGCCGGGATTGAGAAAGTCCGGCAGCTCGTAGAAATGATGGTGTTCCACCGCACCGGTGGACCGCTCCAGCGTCATCAGACGGGAGGCATCCCGCTTTTCGATGGGCGTTTGAGCAATGAGTTCCTTGGGAAGGTCGTAGTAAAAATCACTGGTTTTCATGTCAAATCCTGTTCTTCACCCAATGGTGATGTCTGTATAATAAAATTCCAGAATATCCTGGTAATTGTAGCCCTGTTCCGCCATGGCCTTGGCGCCGTACTGGCTCATGCCCACATGATGCCCATTTCCGATACCGGTAATCACAAAAGTATCGCCGGGGGCAGCAGAGCCGCCGCCGGAAAGGGCGCTGGTGGTCCCGCCGCTGGAGATGGCGTATAGACTGCCCGAGAGCGTGGAGACGGTCCCACTGCCGGAGATCACGCTGGCGCCCTCCAGAGAGGAGCGCTGGTTGGAGGTGCCGTTGATGTAGTAGCTTCCGCTGCCGCCGCTGCCGCCGGAGATGGTGAAGTTCAGGCTGCGGACGTTCTTGCCGTATGTGGTGCTGTAAAACGCCATCCGGGCGGAGTCGCCCTTCACCGTCAGCGTCTTGCCGGAGCTGTCCACGAACGTGACCTTATAGACATGGCCCAGGGGGGTGTACTCCGAGATGTACACGTCCCGGACGGTGCCGATGGAATAGCCGCTGTTCTGCAGAACCCAAGTCAGCTGTGCGGGAGTATAGGTGACGGTATAGGTGTAGTTGGGGATGGTGGTCTTGGCCTCGTAGGGGTCCACCTTTCCCTTCAGGTATCCCACATCGCTGCCCCAGACATAGGAGGCATCCTCCGTGGCGCCGCCGTCAGAGGAGTGATAAACCGCCTCCACCAGATTTCCGCGATACCACAGGCACTCCCCTGCCGTCTCCTCCACCGCCCGGTTGCTCTGATCGGTCGCGGTGTTGAGGCCGTTGTACACCTGGCAGTCCGTGGTGTTGCATACGTCAAAGCCGTAGCTTGCAAGGTGCTTGGTGGTATAGCAAGCATAGGTTCGGGCGCAGACCGCCTGGGCCTTCAGGGCCTCCAGCGGCCAGGAGCCGCTCATCTCATAGGGAAGGACGCCCTTGACATAGCTCTCCAGATCCACCACGTTGATGACGTTCAGATTGCCGCCGGTGACCCGGGGGTACTCAAACCCGCCCTGGTACTTGTATCCCTTGAACCAGGTGACCGCGCTCCGGCTGCCGCCGTCCGGCAGAACCGCCAGATTCAGAGCACCGCCGCAGTCGAACTCAAAGAGCACCTCCGTGGTACGGGTCACCGTCACCATCACGCCGGTGGGGCCGGACTTCACCGCGTCACCGCCGCATTTTGCCGCCATGTCCTCCGCTTCGCTCCGACTCTCATAGCAGCCCACCCGGACCACAAATTCCCCGTCGATCCAGGCGGGGTATCCGCCGCTCCATGCCTCCGCTTCATTCAGCGCGTCCCTGTAGCTGTCAAAGCCGCTGATCTGAGCATGCCACGGCCCCAGGGTCCGGCTGCCGGAGGAGGCGGAATAATTGCCGGAGGAATCCAGATAAATCGTCCCGGAGGCGGTCATGGAAATGGCGGTCTCCCCTGTCTCTCCCAGGTCGTGGAAGGACCGGTCTCCGTCATACCATCCAAACGTGTATCCGCTGCCCACTTCATTTTCCAGATTGGCGGAAAACATGGCCGAGGACCCGTACCGCAGCCCTACCTTTACCGTGTCATTGGTCACGGCAGAGGCGGAAACTGCAGAGAGTGCGAAAAAAGTGACAACAAAAGTCAAGGTCAAAAACAGCTTTTTCATGCATCCTCCCAACGTCCGCAGCCTTGACGGGCCTGGAAAAGTATGCTACCATACATACAAATGTCCGTGCCAGAAAAACAAGGCTTGCATTTCCCTAATATTCGGTATTATAGTACAAACCAGCAGTACATTCAACCCAAATCGCCCAAAACCGGTGATCGGATGGTCTGCCGGAATCAAAGCAGCAGGAGGAACATATCATGAAACAGTACAAAGTTGGCATTATTGGCGGCACCGGCATGGTGGGACAGCGGTTCATCACCCTGATGGAGAACCATCCCTGGTTCCAGCTGACCGCCATTGCCGCCAGCGGCCGCAGCGCCGGAAAAACTTACGCGGAAGCGGTAGAAGGCCGTTGGGCGCTGGAAACTCCCCTGCCGGAAGAGGCGAAAAATCTGGTGGTTCTGGACGCCGAGGCCGACGCCGAAAAACTGGCTGGCATGGTGGACTTCTGCTTCTGCGCCGTGGATATGAAGAAGGAGGACATCCGGGCGCTGGAGGAGAAGTATGCCAAACTGGAGTGCCCCATCGTTTCCAACAACTCCGCCCACCGCTGGACGGATGACGTGCCTATGGTGGTGCCGGAGATCAACCCTGAGCACACCGCCGTCATTGAGGCCCAGCGCAAGCGCCTGGGCACCAAGCGGGGCTTTATCGCCGTAAAGTCCAACTGCTCTCTCCAGAGCTACGTCCCCGCACTGCACCCGCTGAAAAAGTACGGTCTGGAAAAAGTCCTGGTCTGCACCTATCAGGCCATTTCCGGTGCCGGCAAGACCTTTGCCCGCTGGCCCGAGATGGTGGACAACTGCATCCCCTACATCGGCGGCGAGGAGGAAAAGAGCGAGCAGGAGCCCCTGAAGCTGTGGGGCCATCAGGAAAACGGCAAGATCGTCAAGGCCGCCGGTCCCGCCATCACCGCCCAGTGCTTCCGGGTGGCCTGCCAGGACGGCCACATGGCCGCCGTGTTCATGAAGTTTGCCGACGGCAAGACCCCCTCCATGGAGGAGATCAAGGCCGACTGGGCCGCCTTCCGGGGCGTACCCCAGGAGCTGGAACTTCCCTCTGCCCCCAAGCAGTTCCTGCACTATTTTGAGGAGCCGGACCGCCCCCAGACCCGTCTGGACCGGAATCTGGAGCATGGTATGGCCGTCTCCATCGGTCGTCTGCGGCCCGACACCCAGTATGACTACAAGTTCGTCTGCCTCTCCCACAACACCCTCCGGGGTGCTGCCGGCGGCGCAGTCCTGCTGGCGGAGCTTCTGTGCAAGCAGGGATACATGGACTGATTCCTTCCCCCCTGCGTTACCAAAGAACCGGATGCCTGTACGGCATCCGGTTCTTTCTTCTCTGCTTCCATAAATGAAAGCATGTTTTGCATGGTTTTTGGCACATTTTCAGATTACACTGCATAAAGTCATCCTGTACAATCGAAACCAAAGCCAACACAAGGTCGAACGGTATAGGAGGTACAACCATGCGCACGCCACTTTTCACCGGCTCGGGCGTAGCTATCGTCACGCCCTTCACCAAAGAGACCGTGGACCTGCCCGTTCTGGGGCGGCTCCTGGATTTCCAGCTGGAAAACGGAACAGATGCCATCATTGTCTGCGGCACCACCGGTGAGGCCAGCACCATGAGCTATCACGAACGGATGCGGACCATTGAATTCTGTGTGGAACACGTGAACGGCCGGGTACCGGTGATCGCCGGTTCCGGCTCCAACGCCACGGAAAATGCCATTTCCCTCTCCCGGGATGCGGAACATGCGGGGGCAGACGGACTGCTGCTGGTGACCCCTTATTACAATAAGGCATCCCAGGCAGGTCTAATCCGCCACTATCTCACCATTGCCGACGCAGTGAAAGTCCCCATGATCCTCTATGACGTTCCCTCCCGGACTGGAGTGACCATGGCGCCGGAGACCTATGCCACGCTGGCCAAACACCCTAATATCAACGGCGTCAAGGAGGCATCCGGCAATCTGGGAACCATCCAGCGGACGGTGAACCTGTGTCCGGAAGATTTCACCATCTGGTCCGGCAACGACGACGAGACGGTCCCCATCTGCGCACTGGGCGGCAAGGGCGTCATCTCCGTGGTGGCCAATATTCTGCCAGCGGAGATGCACACGCTGGTAAAGCTGTGCCTGGACAACGACTTTGCCCAGGCGGGCACGCTCCAGCTGGCGCTGAAAGATTTCTGCGACGCCATGTTCTGCGATGTCAATCCCATCCCCGTGAAAACCGCTCTGAACCTTCTGGGCTGGGACGTAGGTCCCCTGCGGCTGCCGCTGTGTGAGCCAAGCGAGGCAAATGTCCAGCGCATCCGTCAGGCTCTGACCAAGATGGGACTGACCCTGGCGGAACCATAAGCGTTTCTCTGAAACGACCGAAGCGGCCGTCCTTTTGGACGGCCGCTTTTTAATGTGTTGGGAGGTGCTGAATCAGCCATTGGAGGATTCTGCCAAGGAGTCCCGAACCCGCTCCAGGTTCTCTTTCAGGGACAGCGCATTGTCATAGGGACAATCCGCACTCCAGAAGCACAGGTCATCTTGAAACGCTCCGCCATCGGTGCCGAAGCGTACGGTCCCGCCCTGGGTACTCAGCAGCAGAGTGCTGCCGGCAAGATAGCCATGGACCTCCTCTAAAAAAGCAGCGATGGCCCCGGGGTCGAAGTCCAGAATTTCCGCACCGCTGGTGTCAAACTCCACCCGGTTTTTCCGAACTGAAACCTCTTCCCCTTCTGTATTCAGCGTGAACAGCTCATAGGAATAGGAGCCCAGTCCCTGCCCGATCCAGGGGTCATACCGCAACAGACAGTCCCGTCCGTCTGTTTGGCAGGCAAACAGGGAACTCCAGCCGGCGTGGGAATCAGAAAAATCCTCCTGGCTCCAGAGAATGGAGCCATCCTCCTTTTTGATATGCAGCTCATACCAGGCCGCCGTGCCTTCCGGCGACCAGACTGTTGTGACTTCCGCCGTCTCCGGTGCACCGTCCCCGTCAAAGTCCCACAGGCCAGGCAGAGACTGCCGGGTCTGCTCCAGGGTGCTGCCGGTCAGCTGATCCGCCTGAGAGCGAAGCGCACAGCGGTAAAATCGCTGGGGGCCGCTGTCGCCGCCCAGTCCCACGGTCAAAAGAAGGGTGTTCTCATTCTGCCAGCTTCCCCAGGAGCTGCCATCCGGCAAAAACGTATATTCCGGGATCGGTCCACCATCCGGCATCGTCACATCCCAGGCAAGAAAGGTCTGCGTATCGATGACGGTGACCACTTGGTAGGTGCGGGCCCGCCGGGCGATGGCCGCATACCGGCTCCCCGGAGACCACAGCACCGACTGATGATAATAGCCGATGTCCTCCCATAAAACTTCGCCGCTCTTCCGGCTGACCAGCTGGATTCGCTCCGCCGGATAGAGCCCCGCCGCAGTAATACTGGTGTCCGCGCCCATCTGCCGGACATAAAACCGTCCGTCCGGGGAGCAGATCTCCCCTTCCAGCGGTGCAACAGCAGCATACGCGGGGAGATCTGCTTCCGGCTCTTTCTGGCAAAGCTGATCTGCCGCTGCCACCCCTGCTGTTACTGCCAGCAAGAGCGCCAGCCCCACAAGCTGCTGCCTGAACATGAAAAGTGCCACCTCCACACTGAGATACGCTCAGTATAGAGGCGGCACTTTGCGGATTCAACTACATTTTGGTTACAAGCCGCAATTATCCCTTCAGACGGGAGAGCATTTCCTCCCGCTGTCCGGCGATATACTCGTCGTAGGTGCACATCTTGTCAATGAGCTTTCCGTCCACGAACTCCATGATGCGGTTGGCAATGGTCTCCACAAACTCATGGTCATGGCTGGCAAAGAGCACCACGCCCTTGAAGTCGATCAGGCCGTTGTTCACAGCGGTGATGGATTCCAGGTCCAGGTGGTTGGTGGGCTGGTCCAGAATCAGCACGTTGGAACCGTAGAGCATCATCCGGGAGAGCATGCACCGCACCTTCTCACCGCCGGAGAGGACCTTGACCGGCTTGTACACATCGTCGCCGGAGAAGAGCATCCGGCCCAGGAAGGAACGCTTGAAGGACTCTGTACTCTCCTCTGCCGTGTTCCCCGTGTACTGGCCCAGCCACTCCACCAGGTTCAGATCGCAGTCGTTGAAGAAGGCGGAGTTATCCAGGGGGAAATAGCTGGTGGTGATGGTGGTGCCCCACTTGAAGGTACCCTCATCCGGCTCCAGCTCCTCCATGAGGATCTTGAAGAGGGTGGTCTTGGCGATCTCGTCCTCTCCCACGAAGGCGATCTTGTCGCCCTTGTTCACCCGGAAGGAGACGTTGTCCAGCACCTTGCGGCCGTCCACGGTCTTTGAGAGGCCCTCCACTGCCAGGATCTCCTTGCCCGGTTCCCGGTCCATGGTAAAGCCCACGAAGGGATAGCGCCGGGAAGAGGCGGGCATCTCCTCTACCGTCAGCTTATCCAGAAGCTTGCGGCGGGCGGTGGCCTGCTTGGACTTGGACTTGTTGGCGGAAAAGCGGGAGATGAAGTCCTGGAGTTCCTTGATCTTCTCTTCCTTCTTCTTGTTCTGATCCCGGATCATCCGCTGCATCAGCTGGCTGGACTGGTACCAGAAATCGTAGTTGCCCACATACATGCGGATGCCGCCGTAGTCCACGTCCACGATGCTGGTGCAGACGGTATTGAGGAAGTGACGGTCATGGGAGACCACGATGATGAGGCTCTCACACTCCATCAGGAAGTCCTCCAGCCATTCGATGGCCTGGATGTCCAGGTGGTTGGTGGGCTCGTCCAGGAGGATGATGTCCGGCTTTCCGAAGAGCGCCTGGGCCAGCAGCACCTTCACCTTCTCCTTGGCGGTAAGGGTGCTCATCTCACTATACAAAATGTCATTGGAGAGTCCCAGACCCTGGATCAGACGGGAGACGTCGCTCTCGGCCTCCCAGCCGCCCATTTCGGCGAACTCCGCTTCCAGCTCGCTGGCCTTCACACCGTCCTCATCAGAGAAGTCCTCTTTCTCATAGAGGGCATCCTTTTCCTTCATCACATCATAGAGATGCTGGTTGCCCATGATGACCGTGTCCAGTACCGTGTAAGCATCATACTGGAAGTGGTCCTGCTTCAAAACGCTCATCCGCTCGTTCTTGGGGATGATGACCTCGCCGGTCGTAGGCTCCAGATCGCCGGAGAGAATCCGCAAAAACGTGGTCTTTCCAGCGCCGTTGGCGCCGATGATGCCATAGCAGTTGCCGGGGACGAACTTCAGGTCCACGTGCTTGAAAAGCGTCTGGCCGGAGAAGTTCAAGCTGACGTCATTGACAGTGATCATGGTAATTCCTTTCCTTGCTTGTTCTATCAAAACGCACAAACAGGCGCGGCGCTGATGCGCCGCGTCTGCCGCGTGCTTTTATTTTTCTTCCAGGATGGCCTTGTGGTAGACCTTCTTGCCCTTTTTCACTACGACGCCCTCGCCGCAGCAGTCCTTGCAGGTCCACTTGGCGGCGATGTCGCCCACCTTCTGGCCGTCCACGCTGACGCCGCCCTGCTGTACCAGCCGCCGGGCCTCCGCCTTGGAGGGAGCCAGACCGCATTTGATGAGCAGCGTCAAAATGTCGATCTCATCGCCGGCGAAATCCTCCCGGCAGAGCTTCGTGCAGGGCATGTTGGCGGAATCGCCGCTGCCGCCGAAGAGCGCGCGGGCGGCCTCCTGAGCTTTCTGGGCCTCTTCCTCGCCGTGGACCAGTTTGGTCAGCTCGTAGGCCAAAATCTCCTTGGCAGTGTTGAGCTGGCTGCCCTCCCAGCTGTCCATCTCGTCCACCTGCTCCAGAGGCAGGAAGGTCAGCATCCGGATGCACTTCAAAACGTCGGCGTCGCCCACGTTGCGCCAGTACTGGTAGAAGTCGAAGGGAGAGGTCTTGTTGGGGTCCAGCCACACGGCGCCGGAGGCGGTCTTGCCCATCTTCTTGCCTTCGGAGTTCAAAAGCAGCGTGATAGTCATGGCGTAGGCATCCTTGCCCAGCTTCTTGCGGATCAGCTCCGTGCCGCCCAGCATGTTGGACCACTGGTCGTCGCCGCCGAACTGCATATTGCAGCCCACGGTCTGGAACATGTGGTAGAAGTCGTAGGACTGCATGATCATATAGTTGAACTCCAGGAAGCTCAGGCCCTTTTCCATACGCTGCTTGTAGCACTCCGCCCGCAGCATGTTGTTGACGGAGAAGCAAGCGCCCACCTCCCGCAGGAGATCCACGTAGTTGAGCTTGAGGAGCCAGTCGGCGTTGTTGAGCATCATGGCCTTGCCCTCGCCGAACTCGATGAACTTGCTCATCTGCTTTTTAAAGCACTCGCAGTTGTGCTGGATGGTCTCCGGCGTCATCATGGAGCGCATGTCCGTCCGCCCGGAGGGGTCGCCAATATAACCGGTGCCGCCGCCGATCAGGGCGATGGGACGGTTGCCTGCCATCTGCAGCCGCTTCATCAGGCACAGCGCCATGAAGTGGCCCACATGGAGAGAGTCGGCAGTGGGGTCAAAGCCAATATAGAAAACGGCCTTGCCGTTGTTGACCAGGTCCCGGATCTCCTCTTCGTCGGTCACCTGTGCAATGAGCCCGCGGGCCTTGAGTTCTTCGTAAATCTGCATGATGAATGATCTCCTGTTCTTTTTTAGATTCCGCCGGACGGAACAAAAACGCCCTCGTCCCGGCCGGGACAGAGGGCGAACAGATTCGCGGTACCACCTCTGGTTCACCGCCCCCTCACGGAGACGGCCTCACGTCGTGCCATCACACGACAGCGCGGTAACGGGCGCTCCCGGAGCACGCCTACTGGGCAAAAGCCGTTGGGGTGCCAGCTCCAAGGTGTATTCGCCGCCGTCCGCTCTCCCCTTTTCACCGTCCAGGGGCTCTCTATGCAGCATCGTAGCGGATACTTCTCCTCTTCCTCGCTGTATACGTGGCTGATTATATCCGCTCCGCAGCCAAATGTCAAGGCCAGGTGTGGAATTCTGCACGCCGCTGGCACCAGCCGCCGCAAGAAGGCCTTCCGGCGGCAATTTCCGGTCCGGATGATGGCCCCGCAGCCGATAGCGCCGGACCTGTTCCATTCCAACGTCCATCTCTATTTTCTCAGCCCCGGAACAGTGCCGCGCACAGTCCCCGTCCCAGCGCCACCCCCAGCACGCAGAGTCCCAGGCTCAGCACCATGTAAAGACACCCAGCGGGAACACGGCCGGACTCCAGCAGTGTCAGTGTCTCCAGAGAAAAGGTAGAGAAGGTGGTGAAGCCGCCGCACACACCGGTCTTCCAAAACAGCGTCTGGTTCGGAGTGAGCCGGCCCTCGTCGGCCATTCCCACGATCACGCCGATCAGCAGCGCTCCCAGAAAGTTGGTCATCAGGGTCAAAACCGGGAAATCCATCCGGACCGGCAGCAGACTGATCCCATACCGGACAGCCGCGCCGCAGGCCCCGCCCAGGGCCACCCACAATACGCCCATGCTGTTCCCTCCGCGTTACAGATTTTTTCGGTATGACTCGGCCTCGTCCAGCAGCTCCCCGGCACTTTCCAGCAGTGCCGGTGTCACCTTGGTGCCGCCGGTCAGCCGGGCCAGCTCCGCCTTGCGGGCCTCCCGGTCCAACAAGATCACATGTGTAAAGGTTCTTCCCTTGCTCTCGCCCTTCTCCACGGAGAAATGGGTATCCGCCATAGCGGCCAGCTGGGGCAGATGGGTTACGCACAGCACCTGCTTACGGCGGCTGACCTGAGCCAGCTTTTCCGCCACCTTCTGGGCGGCACGGCCGGACACGCCAGTGTCCACTTCGTCGAACACCAACGTCCCAACGGCTTCCTGCTCCGCCAGCACATTCTTGAGGGCCAGCATGATACGGGCCAGCTCGCCGCCGGAGGCGATCCGGGCAATGGGCCTCAGATCCTCCCCCACGTTGGCGGACATCAGGAAGCGAATGGTGTCACAGCCGTCGGGAGACGGCTCCTTCTCCGCAAAATCAATGGCAAAGCGGACCCGGTTCATATCCAGATCCCGCAGTTCCTGCTGAATCCGCTGTTCCAAAACAGCTCCGGCGGCACGGCGGGCCTGTGTCAGCTCCGCCCCGGCAGCACGGACCTTCTTCTCCGCTGCCTGGAGCTGCTGCTCCAGACGGGACAGGGTATCGTCCGCGGTTTCAATAGCGTCCAGCTCCTCCCGGCACTTTTCCAGGTAATTCAGCATGTCCTCCACGGTGGCGCCGTATTTCTTCTTCAGCCGGTACAGCAGGTCCGACCGGCTCTCCACTGCGTCCAGTTCCGCTGGAGAGAAGTCAAATTCTGCCCGCTTATCCCGGATCGTCTCGGCAAGGTCATAGGCTTCACACCGCAGATTTTCCAATCGTTTATAGAGTTCCATCAGGTCATCGCCCAGGGTGCGGATGCTGTAGAGGGACGTCTCCGCCGCCCGCAGAGCCTCAACGGCTCCGCCGCCTTCGTCCCCGCCGTTGAGGCAGTAGTCCGCCCCAGAGAGAGCACCCAGATACTTCTCGCCGTTGCGCAACAGATTCCGGCGGGCCGTCAGCTCCTCTTCCTCGCCAGGCTGAAGGTTGGCCCGCTCTAGCTCGTCGATCTGAAAGCGGAGGCTGTCCATCCGGCGGGCCTTCTCCGCCTCGTCCATCTGGAGGGCCCGAATCTGCCCCCGCAGATCCGCCATCACGCCATAGGCCTGCTGATAGGCTGTCAGCACTCCTTCCGTCCGGCCGAAGCGGTCCAGATAGGCACCGTGCTGTTCCTCATCCAAAAGCTGGGCCCCATCATGCTGACCGTGGATGTTCAGCAGTTCGCTGCCCACCCGGCGCAGCTGCGCCACGGTGATAGGGCGGCCGTTGGCCCGGCAGACGTTTTTTCCATCGGAACCGATTTCCCGCTGCAGCAGCAATTCCCCGTTCTCATCCGGCGCCACACCGGCCTCCGCCAGTCCGGGCAGATCGGCAGGCACACCGGAAAACTCCGCGCTGACGAAGGCATGGGACGCACCGGTGCGTATCAGCTCCCGGGAGGTCCGCCCGCCCAGCACTGCGCCCATGGCGTCGATCACGATGGACTTTCCGGCGCCGGTCTCACCGGTGAGGGCATTGAACCCCGGCCGGAAGGCGATGTCTGCCGCTTCAATGACGGCAATATTTTCGATATGCAGCAATTCCAGCATCACATACCCCTTTACACGTCCAGGTTCCCGGTGGTTACTTCCGCTCCGGTCAGGCGACGCCTGCTTTCACACCGGAGCCGTAGCGTGGGAACCCTTACAGCATCTCCTTGATCTCCTCGCAGAAGGCGGCGGCGGATTCCGTATCCCGCATCAGCAAAAAGGCCGTATCGTCTCCGGCCAGGGATCCCACCATGTAGGTGATATCCATGTTGTCCAGAGCGGAGCAGGCCGCACTGGCCAGGCCCGGCATGGTCTTGATGACCACGATGTTCTGGGCACTGTCGATGCTGGTAATACTCTCCCGGAAAATGGTCCGCAGCTTCTCCGCAAAGTTCAGCTTTGTTCGGTTTCCGGAGACAGCATATTTGTATACGCCGTGGCCCACCGGTTCCTTGATGAGGTGCATCTGCTTGATGTCCCGGGAAATCGTGGCCTGGGTGGAGGTGATCCCCCGCTCCTGGAGTCGAGAGAGCAGCTGCTCCTGGGTTTCGATATTTTCCTGGGAAATGATCTCCAGGATCATACTCTGTCGGTCATTTTTCATCGTCAAATCCTCCCGGCAGCATTTTTTTCGCAAAGATCTCGCAAAAGCTCTTCTCCGTCAGACGGACCAGTTTGGTGGTGTACTTGCTGCGGCGCACCAGCACCTGATCGTCCGCCCGCAGCGGAAACGCCCGGCTTTCATCCACGAAGAGATAGACCGGCTTGCGCCCGTTGCGTTCCAGCTGAATGGTCAGCGTATGCTCCGGAGAGAGCACGTAAGAGGAAAAGCGCATATTGTGGGTGCAGATGGGACAGACCACCATAGTCTGGGCCACCGGCTCCACCACCGGCCCGCCTGCGGACAGGGAATATGCCGTAGAGCCGGTGGGCGTGGCCACGATCACGCCGTCTCCCGCAATATCCGCCAGATGGCGTCCGTCGGAGGAGATCTTCAGATGGATCACATGAGAGATGGGACCCTCCCGGATCACAGCGTCGTTGAGGCCCAGGTTCGTATAGATCTGCCGGCCGTCCCGCAGCACGGACACGTCCAGCATCATCCGGTGCTCCGTCTCAAAGTTCCACTCCTTCAGCCGGCGCAGCTTGTCCAACTCTCCGGCCTCCAGCTCTGCGATGAAGCCAAGCCCTCCCATATTGATTCCAAGAACAGGAATTTTATTGAGGGCCACCAGCTTTGCAAGATGTAAAATCGTGCCGTCTCCCCCGAAGGTGATGAGCAGGTCCGCACTCCGCAGTTCAGGGTGAAGAGGCCGCACATCCACGTCGGCAAAGGCGCCATCTTTCTGATCTTTGAAAGGAGAGCATACCACTGTGCGGAATCCCATCTCCCGCAGCAGCTTGTCCACCCGTTTTGTGGCGTTCATGCCCCGGTCCCGGCTGGGGTTTGGACAGAGGATGATTTTCTTGGGATTCATAGGCTGCTCCCCTCTCCATGCTCTTTCAGCGTCTCATGGGACTCCGCCACCAAGGCGTCCAGGTCGAAGCTCCGCTCCTGCCACTCACCTTTTTCCAGATACCCTAAATACTCGATATTTCCCTCCGGCCCGCGGATTGGAGAATACGTCAGGCCAAGGACTGTAAAGCCAGATTCCTTCGCATGATCCAAGAAGTGCTCCAGCACCTCCCGGTGGACGGCAGGGTCCCGGACCACGCCCTTTTTCCCTACCTTTTCCCGGCCGGCCTCGAACTGAGGCTTCACGAGGCAGGCAACATGGCCCGCGTCCCGCAGCAGCCCATGCACAGCAGGCAGAATCAGCTTCAGCGAGATAAAGCTCACGTCGATGGAGGCAAAATCCAGCTCCTCCGGCACCTGCTCGTGGGTCAGATAGCGGGCGTTGGTCCGCTCCAGGCACACCACCCGGGGGTCCGAGCGGAGTTTCCAGGCAAGCTGCCCGTAGCCCACATCCACGGCGTAGACCTTCTGCGCACCGTTTTGCAGCATGCAGTCGGTAAATCCGCCGGTGGAGGCGCCGATATCCCCGCAGACAGCACCGTGCAGGTCAATGGGGAACGTGGCCATGGCCTTTTCGAGTTTCAGGCCGCCCCGGCTGACATAGGGCAGCACGCGGCCCCGAATCTCAATGGATGCGGTATTGGGGACCGCCGTACCGGGCTTGTCCACCCGCTGGCCGTCTACAAATACCAGACCGCTCATAATGGTGGCCTGAGCCTTCTGCCGGCTCTCCTGCAGTCCCTGTTCCACCAGCAATACATCCAGGCGTGTTTTATTGCTCATGTTCTCTTGCCTCCAGCACGGCCGTCACAATGCCCTGGGCATCCAGTCCAAAGCTGTGCTCCAGCTCTGGCACTGACCCCTCCGGCGCATAGGTCTTGCCGAGATTTTTCAAAATCAGTTTTCGGGGGGCTTTCCCCTGTTCCGCCAGAATCGCCGCTACCCGCTGGCCCACACAGCCTGCGCCGAAGGAGTCCTCCGCTACCAGCAGCGTGTCCGCCGCCGCAAGTTCTGGCCCGATGGTCTCATAATCCAAGGGGGAGATGCGGTTGAGTTTTACAACGCCCGCATGGATTCCCTGCTTTTCCAGTGTTTCCGCCGCCGCAAGCAGGTGGTTGATCATCACGCCGTATCCCAGCAGCGTCAGGTCGCTCCCCGACCGCAGCCGGACCACAGTCTGAGACGACGTATCCCCCCGGTATGCCCCTTCCCCGCCCCGGGGATAGCGAATGGCCACCGGTCCTTCGATCTCAAAAAGGGCCTGACGGAGCATGTGCCGCAGTTCCTGGAAACTGGAGGGACAAAGTACGGTAAAGCCCGGGATCTCTGAGAGGAACAGCGCGTCAAAGCAGCCGTGATGGGTCTCGCCGTCGGCGCCCACCAGCCCGGCCCGGTCCACCCCCAGCACCACATGGAGCTGCTGGAGGGAGATGTCATGAATCAGCTCATCATAGCCCCGCTGCAAAAAAGTGGAGTAGACGGCAAACACCGGCAGCATTCCGCCCTTTGCAAGGCCCGCCGACATGGCCACGCCGTGCCCCTCTGCAATGGCCACATCAAAAAAACGGTCCGGAAACTCCCGGGCGAACCCGGCAAGGCCCGTGCCGTCAGCCATGGCTGCGGTAACGGCGCACACCCGTCCGTTCTCTGCGGCGCAGGCAGCAAGCGTCTTGCCGAACACGCTGGAAAAACTCTCCCCGCCGGGCTTTTTCAAAATGCCCGTCTGGGGATCAAAGGGGGCAACACCGTGGAATTTTCCAGGGTCTTTTTCCGCAAAGGGATAGCCCTTGCCCTTGACGGTGTTTACATGGACCACCACCGGACAGCGCAGTTCCTTGGCCCACTGCAGCACATTGCAAAGCCGGTCCAGATCGTGGCCGTCGATAGGGCCGAGATAGGTAAAGCCCATGTCCTCAAACAGCGTACTTCCGGGCCACAATGTCTGCTTGAGGGTGGACTTGAGTTTGTGACTGAAGCGGTAGACCGGATTTTTCATGGGATTGCGCCCAAACAGGCTGCGGTACCACTTTTTAAAATGATAGTACGCGGGTTTGCTGCGCAGGTGGGTCAGGTGGGTGGGAAGGGCCCCCACGTTGGGATTAATGGACATGCCGTTGTCATTGAGGATCACGATCAGCGGTTCTCCGGAGGCCCCGGCGTCGTTAAGCCCCTCGTAGGCAAGGCCGCCGGTGAGAGCGCCGTCTCCGATGAGGGCCAGAACACTGTGATCCTCATGGGCCAGCGTCCGGGCCCGGGCCATGCCCAGCGCCACGGACACAGAATTGGAGGCATGTCCGGCAATGAAGGCGTCATGCTGACTCTCCCGGGGCTTGGGGAACCCGGAGAGACCGCCGAACTGCCGCAGGGTAGAAAATAACTCCTGCCGCCCTGTGAGGGCCTTGTGGACGTAGCACTGGTGGCCCACGTCAAAGACAAGGCGGTCGGAGGCGGTGTCAAATACCCGGTGGATTGCCACTGTCAGTTCCACCGCTCCCAGATTGGAGGCCAGATGACCGCCGGTCTCAGAGACATGCTGAATCAAGAATTCCCGCAGTTCACTGCACAGAACCGGCAGCTGGGACCGGTCCAGGGCTTTGACGTCCGCAGGGGAATGAATGGTTTCCAAAATCATACGCGCATACTCCTCTCAGCGGTGGAACAGGTGCAGAAAACGCCCCGCCCAATAGACCACCTGGGTGCTGCTCTGGATAGCAAAGGTCTTGCCCAGCGCCTTCCCGCCGATGGTAAGTCCGGAGATCAGCGCCGTAATCGCCACGGAAATCAGCACGGAGCGCACATTCAGCGCTGTCTGGAGCCGGGTCACGATCACGGCTGCCGTACTGCCGCTGACGATGCCGCAGATATCTCCCACCACGTCGTTGCAGACACTGGACACCCGGCTGGCACTGCGCAGCAGCATCAGCGCCTCCTTGGCCCCCTTTTCCCGGTGGGCCGCCATGGAGTGAAAGGGCCTGGCGTCCGCGGCGGTGACTGCCACGCCGATGATATCAAACACGATGCCCAGGGCAATAAACGCCACCACGATCACCACGGCCACTATCAGTCCCGCACCGGAAAGCATACTCCCCGACACCAAACTCAGCGTTCCCGAAAGGGCAATGGCCAGGAAAAATACCTGCAAGGGCCAGCGGAATCGGGAGGGCTCCTCCTTCTTTCCACCGCGGCCCGTCTGTTCTTTCTTCAAAATAAACTCCCTCCAAAGAAGGTCCTTCTCAAAAGAATGGACTTCCCCAAAAGCACCGGCATCCGGTACGCTTGGGGAAGCTGCTAAGCTGGCGGCGGCAGAAAAGGTAAATCTTACGGCTTAGGTACGGGTTGGATTTCCCCGCGGTATACCTCCCGTTGCCGATGGAGGCGGTTCCCCTTTCAACACCGCGGCACAGCGTCGCCGTCTGCACGACCCGACTGCCACTTAGTCCGCACTGCAATCCCTTTTCTGCCCATGGAACAGACAGTCTAGGTGTTTTCCACCCCAGTCCGTCCATTTCTTTAGCCTCTTTTGCAGATCTGGTTTCAAAGAGCAGGGGGCCGCCGCTTGCTCCGGCCGGAGTCTCAGCGGCCTGACCTCTCATCCACCACACCCACGCAAGGCAGGCTACGTCTGCACACAGCGTTACGCCCCAAACCGGAGCGATGCACCGCATTGCAGGTTCACAATCTGTTTCGTACACAGGCCGGAATACCACACGGGAGTACGTCTGTGCACAAGAACAGGTCTCCACGGAAACAGGGTCGGGTTGATCATGCCATTGTTCATCGCCCTGAGTCCGCAAGCGCGGCTTGGCCGCACTTCCCCCCAGCACCCACCCAAAACTGGGCGTATCAAGCAGGCACCAGAGGTTTCATCGATGTGCCCTTCAGAGGATTTTTAGGCCCTCCCTAGGAAACGGCGGATCTGACTAGAATACTGCGCCGCCGCTTAGCGTGATACAGTATAGCACGGACGCCATAATTATACAACATATTCCGTATATACAAATGATGAATTTTTTATGTATTTTTCTTCCATTCACGCATGAAAAAGCGCCGGGAATCCCTCCCGGCGCCCTCACTTTTGTGTTTGAATTCACTGTTTCCGCTCTGCGAGAGAGCCGGCCAGCGCGCTTAAAAATCCGTCGGTATCCAGTGCCGCCACGGCGTCCTCGGCCCGCTTAGTGGCCGCCTGCACCGCCTTGTCACACCCGTCGATCCCCAGCAGGTCCACGAAGGTCACCTTACCCTCTTCCCTGTCGGAGCCGATGGGCTTTCCGAAGGTAGACTCGTCTCCCACCACATCCAGCAGATCATCCCGGATCTGGAAGGCAAGGCCCAGCTCCTCCGCATAGGCCCGGGCAGTCCGGTCCAGCCCGTCACTGCCGCCCGCTGCGGCCACGCCCATCCGGCAGGCCCCGGCGATCATGGCACCGGTCTTGAGGCGGTGGACCTCCGTCAGCTCCGCCTCCGTTTTGGGAGCGTGAAGCGTGTCCAATACCTGTCCGGCCACCATGCCGTCCGCGCCGGCGGCCTCCGCCAGAACCAGGGCGCAGGCCGCCCGCCGGTCCGGTGCCAGCCCCGGTGCCGTCAGGATCAGCCGGAACGCCTCCGGCTGCAGAGCATCCCCCGCCAGCACCGCCAGCGTCTCCCCATAGACCTTGTGATTGGTGGGCTTACCCCGGCGCAGATCGTCGTCATCCATGCAGGGCAGGTCATCGTGGATGAGGGAATAGGTATGGACCAGCTCCAAGGCACAGGCTGCCGGCAACGCATCGTGCCAGTCCATCCCAGCGAGGCGGGCAAACTCCAGCGTCAGAACCGGGCGGATACGCTTGCCTCCCGCCAGGAGGCTGTACCGCATCGCTTCATACAGATCCGCCCAATGAGGACGGGACGCGAATAATCCGTTCAAATACGCCTCCACCGCCTGTCGGTACGTCTGATAGCGGTTTTCAAACGTCTGATGGTCCATCACTGCACCTCCTGCTCTTCAAAGGGCAACTCCACCGGCGCGCCGTCAGGGCCTTTCATCAGCTTGACCACCTGCTGCTCCGCCTGGTCCAGCTGCTTGGAACAGGCGGCAATGAGCTTGGTTCCCTCTTCAAAGAGGGCCAGAGAGTCTGCCAGCTGGGCGTCTCCCTTCTCCAGCGCCGCCACGATCTCCTCCAGACGCTGAATCTGCTGCTCAAAGGTCATTTTCTTCGCACTCATGTCTGATCCTCCTTCGTATAGGAACGGTCCACCACGGCGTCAAAGCCGCCCTCGCTCAAGGTGACGGACACCCGATCACCGGGGGCAACCTCCCGTCCGCTCTTCAAAATCGTGCCGTCCTGGGACCGGGCCACGGCATAGCCCCGGCCCAGCACTTTCAGCGGGCTCATGGCGTCCAGTGCCGCCGCCAGAGCGGAGAATCGCTGCCGCCGGCGGCTGAGCAGTGCGCCGGAGAGGTCTCCCAGCCGCTGCTGGAGATGGGCCAGCTCCATCCGCTTGTCCTGCACATAGGCCAGCTGGTCCCGCATGACCCGCTTGGAGGCCAGGTTGTCCAGCCGCTGCCGGGCTGCCTCCAGCCGCCCCGTCTCGCACTGGACCATCCGGTCCCCGGCGCCCCGGAGCCACCGCAGCAGCTCCACCTGATCCGGCACGGCGATCTCCGCCGCATTGGAGGGGGTGGACGCTCTGGCATCCGCCACAAAGTCTGCAATGGTCACGTCCGGCTCGTGGCCCACAGCGGAGATGACCGGGGTCTCACAATCATAGATGGCCCGGGCCACCCGCTCGTCGTTGAATGCCCACAAATCCTCCATAGACCCGCCGCCCCGTCCGGTGATGATGACGTCGCCGATCTTCCAGCGGTCCGCATACCGGATGGCCCCGGCGATCTCCGGCGGGGCCTCGGTACCCTGGACCCGCACCGGCAGCAAGATCACCTTGGCGATGGGATACCGGCGGCGCAGGATGCGGATCATATCGTGGACAGCCGCACCGGCAGCGGAAGTCACCACAGCGATGCGCTGGGGATACCGGGGCAGCGGCTTTTTATGGGCGGGGTCAAAAAGCCCTTCGGCGTGGAGCTTGGCCTTGAGCTGCTCGAAGGCAACTGCCAAGTCTCCCGCCCCCTCCGGGGTCAGGGCGTCGCAGTAGAGCTGGTAGGCACCGTCCCGGGGAAACACGGTGATCCGGCCCCGGGCGATGACCTGCATGCCGTTTTCCGGCCGGAACCGCAGGCGGGACGCCTGCCCCCGGAACATGACGCACCGCAGGGCCCCATCGGCATCCTTCAAAGTAAAATAGTGATGGCCCGAGGGATACATCTTATAATTGGAAAGCTCACCCCGGACATAGATATTCTGAAGCATGGGCTCCCCGTCCAGGAGCTGCTTGACCAGCTGGTTCACCTCGGCCACGCCGAATACATGCTGTTCCATGATCGACCTCCTTCCCCGCCATCCTGTAAGACGGCAAAAAAGCAGAGCCGGACAGCGGTTTTCGCCGCGTCCCGCTCTGCCGTTGTCTTATTCCGCAGTCTCCTGCCGCACGAAGCTGCCCAGAATGCCGTTCATGAACTTCACCGTCTCCGGTGTCTCATACTTTTTGGCGATCTCCACCGCCTCGTTGATGGAAACGCCGTTGGGAATGTCCGGCATATACAGGATCTCATACATGGCTACCCGCATGATGGCAGAGGCCACCAGGGGAATCCGGGCAAAGTTCCAGCCCTTGGAGTATTTGGCGATGTAGCCGTCCAGTTCGGCGCCATGCTCCGCCACGCCCTTCACCAGACGGCGGATGTAGTCCGCCTGCTTGGCGTTGGGGACCTCGGCGTAGATGGAGTCCTCTCCCGCCAGCGCGGCAAAGGCGTCAGCCGTCAGCCGGCTGTCCAGCAGCTGGTCCACCGGCTGGTCGGTAAAACTCAGTTCATAGGATAAATGGATGGCAATTTCACGTGCGGTGTTCCGTACCATAATGCAGCTTCGTCCTCTTCTCTCTCGTTGAAATCCCGCTCAGGTCTTGGGGGTCTCCGACATGGTCACGCCCCCGACATGGATGTTGACCGCACCCACCTGGCAACCGGTCATCGCCTCCACAGCGGATGCAACAGCCTTCTGGACGTTTTCCGCCACTTCGGGGATGGGGTGGCCGAACTCCACCGTCAGGTAGAGATCCAGTACCAGATCCACGCCGGTCATGTCGATTTTCACGCCCCGGGCGACTTTCTGGGCGTTTTTCTTGTTGCTCAGCAGATCCGTCACGCTGCCGCCCATGGCAGTCATCATACCGGACACACCCTCCACTTCCCGGGCGGCGCCCACGGCGATGGCCGCGATGACCTCTTCCGATATATTGATGCTTCCGTTTTCTTCCGGCAGCGTCATGTATTCCTTGCTATCGGCCATTTGATAACTCTCCTTACACAATGTCTTTGGTAGAAGATACCGGGGTTTTCCTTAGATAGTTATTTTACCATGCCCTCCGGGAAAATACAACCTTTAATTTGCCGCCATGATCCGGATGGAGCTGGCGGGATATCCAGTCTCCGTCATGGTGATATCCGTAATCTTGGCAACATCCTCCGCCGTCAGTTCCCCGGTGTCAGAGGAGACCACCACGCTGATGCTGTCCTCCCCCATAAAGGCCACGCAGTCCGCATACCCCTTGGCGGTGACCAGGTTCTCGATCTGGGCCTCCTTCATGGTGTAGCCCGCCAGGACCTGAATTCCCTCCGAGGCCTCATTGGCCACATCTTGGCTGGCGTTTTCCTCGTTGGCCGCCTCCTGCAGCAGGGAAATGGCGTTATCCCGTGCTTGCTGGCGGGTCAGCCGGGCGGAGGCAAAATAGTCCGTGCCGGTGTAGACCGT
Source organism: Oscillibacter sp. CAG:155 (assembly GCA_000436875.1). GTDB lineage: Bacteria > Bacillota > Clostridia > Oscillospirales > Oscillospiraceae > Oscillibacter. The sequence continues at coordinate 31,835 of FR890956.1, forward strand.
GTCCTCATCCAAAGCGGCGGTCTCCTCCTCGCTGCCCTCCCCGCCGGAGACCAGCTTTGCCTCTCCCAGGATCTTGGTCCCTGTTTCCTCCGCGGCGCCATCCGCCGCCTGGTTCTGGGTGAACCGCCAGTTCAGTGCCACCGCCGCACACACCAGCACTGCCATGGTAACGACTACCACATTTCGTCTTACGTTTGCTCGCATTGGTCTTTTCCTCCTCCAAATGATCACTGCCATTTTGCCACCGTGACGCGGTCGCTGGGAAGTCCGGTCAGCGCCGCCACTGCCTCCGTCACCGCCAGGCGCACGTCCGCCTCGTCTCCCCCCTGACACACCACCAGCGCTCCCCGATAGGTGGGATACTGCTGCCGGGTCACCACCACCGTATCCTCGCCGCCGCTGTCCGTCAGCACCACCTCGGAACTTCTGGAATAGTCCTCCGGTGCCTTGGTGGAACCGCTGTAAGAGAGTTCTGTATCCTGCGCCAGCTGTTTCTCCCCGTCGGCATCCTCCGTCAGCATCACCTGCACCTGTCCCACGCCGGCGATCTTCGATAGGATTTCCTCCATCTCGGTCTCCAGATCCCGGACTTCCGCTGCCTGAGCGGAAGAAGCCGCGCTCTTCACCGCTTTTCCGCCGGGCCACAGCAGCAGTGCTGCTCCCACTGCAATCACCAGTATCACGAATTTGTACTTGTCCCATACGCCTCGTACTCCCTTAGTTTCCCGTTTCCTGTCCATTCCAAACCTGCCTCTCCGCCGGAATCCCCAGTTCCTCCGCCAGCCAGGCGGAGAGTTCCTCTGACCGTGTTCCCTCCAGGTAGACCCGCTCCGGCAGCGGTGTGCCATCCGCTCCGGGCTCCGTCTCCACCCGGACCGTCACCGTCAGTCCTAGTCCGGCTGCTTTGTCCGATATATATGCGGCTGTCCGCTCCGCTATGCCTTGGGCGAGAGCCTCATCTTCCGCGTTCTCCAGTTCCGCCTGCCGTTCTTCGATGGCGGCGGCGTAGTCCTCCGTCCGGATGCGCAGGTTCCCCAGGTCTGTCCGCAGCAGCGGCTGGAGCATCACCAGAAGCAGCAGCAATCCTCCGATGAAGGACGTGATCTTTCGAATGGTCCCCTCCGGCACCAGTGTCTGGGCCACGGAGAGCAGCATCGTCACCATCACTACGGCGGTGAGCCATTGCCGAATCATTCCGATCATGGCATCACCGCCCCCACAGAGGCCAGGATGGACACCAGCAGCAGCAATGCCGCCGCCCCTGTCATTCCCAGCACCAGACCAAATGCACCCCCCAGACCGCCGATCAGCTTGCTCAGCCCCGGCGGCCCCACCGCGGCGGCAAGAAACGCCGAGAGTTTATAGAGGAGATACTGCACCCCCAGCTGCAAAAACGGATACGCACAGGCTGCCAGCACCGCCAGCATTCCAAAAATCCCAATGGTGTTTTTCAGCATCCCCGCCCCCGCCATCACCGTCTCCGACACTTCGGAGAGAATTCCTCCCACCACCGGCACTACGCCGGAGATGGCGGCTTTTGCCACCTTCACTGTGGCCCCATCGGCGCTGCCCGCCACGATACGCACCACCGAAAGGTACACAGTAAAGAGCAGCAGTGCAGTGGTCAGCAGCCAGGTGACCACTTTTTTCAATCCCTCTGCCACCGCGTCCAGCCGCCCCTCCGGAAGGCATGCCGCCGCGGTCAGTGCACCAATGTACAGGTATACCAGCGGCAGCAGAAGTTCCTGGATCAGCCGCAGCAGGAGGTCCACAAAAAAAACCGTGGTCACCTGCTGGACGGTGGCGGTGGATACAGCACCGCTGCCCGCCGGGGCTGCTGCCAGCGTAGGCAGAAGCGTC
>FR890956.1:33726-54351 GCA_000436875.1 Oscillibacter sp. CAG:155
AGAAAAGTCCGAGAGCTCCCGGATTGTCTGGCTGCCAAGGCCAATGAGATCGTCCAGACTGCCGGCGGTCAGCAATGTCACGGAAAGGGCCCCCGCCATGGGCAAAAAGGCTGTGGCCCGACTTCCGCCAGTTCCCTGGCCAAAGCCCTCCGCCGCGCCGCACAAAACCGCCACAAACAACACGGCTACAGCTCCCCGCAGACGTGTTCGGATCACCGTCCCAGCCTGATCGCCCAAACGCTCCAGAATACTGCCGATGCCCTGGGCCAGGTCCCCAGCATCATCCGCAGACTGTCCCTCCAGAAAATCCTCTGCTTCTTTCGGCACCGCGTCGGTAAGATCACTGGGCAGATCCACCGCCTGGGCCTGGACCGTCAGCAGCAGCAAGCACACTACCGCAAAAATCAGTTTCTTCATTCCATCAGCTCCAACAGCAGCGATAAAACCGTCCGCAGCAGCGGCAGCGACACCACCAGTGCGCACACCGCCCCCGCCGCCTCCACCACAGAGGCCAGGGCGGACTCCCCGGCATCCCGGCAGAGGCTGCCTCCCACCCGGACCACCAGTGCGATGCCCACCGCCTTGTAAAGCGGGACAAACAGCTCCGGCGAGACGCCGCTGTGCTCCCCCAGTTCCGTGAGAAAGCCGGTCACTTCCTCCAGGGCCTGTCCTACGGCAAGCAATACCACGACAGCCGCCGCCACGGCCAGCAGCAGGGCGGTCTCCGGGCTGCCCCGCCGTACCACCACCGCCAGCAGTGCGCACACCACGCACGCCCCGGCGGCCTGGATCGCAAGCTCCATGCTTAAAACCCGAAGAGGGTCTTGATGAGGTCAAAGAGGTCACTGATCTCCTGGACCATCATCATGAGCACCACTACCAGCCCCGCCAGCGTGGTCATCATGGCCTGCTCCTCCCGGCCGGAGCGCACCAGCAGCTGGTTGAGCACCGCCACCAAAATACCGATGGCAGCAATCTTGAAAATCAAATCCACATCCATGTTTCTACCCTCACAGCAGCAAAATCACCAGCAGTGCGGCACCGGAAAAGCACAGCGCCGTGACCCGCTTCTCCCGTTCTCCCCGGCTGCGGCGCTGTTCCTCCAGGCTCCTGCCCAGGTGAGAGATGACCAGTGAAATTCCTTTACAGACAGAAGTTTCATCGCCGCCCAGATGGCGGCCGGCCTCGGCCAAAATATCCCGGTCCTCGTCACATAACGGGAGTTCTTCCGCCGCCTGACGCCAGACCTGTGCCACATTCCCGCCCCGCCGGGCCGCCCCGGCTACAGCGGTGAAAAAAGCAGTGACCTCCGGTCCCCGCCCCCGGCTCAACCGGTCCAGCAGCTCCGGCAGCGGTGTCCGGGCCAGGCGGATCTCCTCCGCCATTTCCGTAAGACACGCCGTCAATTCCGAGAGCGTGTCCAATTCCCTGCGGCAGACGGAGACCATGGACCACCTGGCCCAGAATCCGCCCCCCAGGATCAGCAGACTTCCCAGCAGCTTTACCATGGCAGCTCCTCCACTTCATAGCACCGCCCCGTCCCCGTCCGCCGGATACAGACCGCCAGACGAAAGACCCGGTCCTCCAGCAGCTGCGCGTACAGGGGCTTGCGCTTGAGTTCTTCCACGCTGCCGGCGTGAATGGTGGCCAGCAGCCGGACTCCGCAGCCATTGGCCAGGTGAACGGCCCGCAGGTCCTCCCGGACCGTGATCTCATCCACGGCGATGATCTGGGGATTCATGGCCCGCAGCACAATGGGAATCCCCAGTGCCTTGGGACAGGCGTCCAGCACATCGGTCCGGGGCCCCACGTCCATCTGGGGCCGGCCCCGGACCATCACCGCCACCTCTCCCCGTTCGTCAATGAGGGAGACTCTTCTGGAACCATAAGGCGCCGTGCCCGTCGAAAGGCGCCGCACCAGGTCCCGCAGCAGCGTGGTCTTCCCGCCTCCCGGCGGTGAGAGGATCAGTGTGCTGGCAAATTCTCCGTCCCGGAAAAGGCGGGGCGCCACGTCATCGGCAATCCCCCGCTGTTCCCGGCCAATCCGCACCGCTGCGGAGGATAGATCCTTGAGATTGGTGTTGGCGCCGTCCTTCATCACCGCCGTGCCGCACAGTCCCACTCGAAAGCCGCCCCGGACGGAGAGATACCCCTCCCGCAGCGTCTCCGATGCGGCATAGCGGGAAAATTCCGTGGCCAGGTTGCACAGTGTCTCCAGCTCCGCCGGTTCCACCACAGCAGCAAACGTCCGCTCCCCCGACGGCAGTAGCACCGCAAAAGGCTGTCCCGCCCGGAGGCGGAACTCCTCCGCCGTCATCTGCTGTGATTCCGGCAGAGTCAACGCCAGGGCCCGGAGTCTGGGCGGCAGGATGGCTGCCGCCGCCTGATAACGCAAACAGTTCTTGTCAGATTGCAAGGGAGGTTCCCCCTTTCTTTGGTTGCTATACTCTATGAGGGCCCGTCCCACAATATGACGGATGCTTTTGACAAAAAAGCAGGACCCTGCGCATCGCGCAAAGGTCCTGCTGATGGGCAGAGCTCCCGGCCGACCGTTTTCGCCGCCGGATGCAGTTTCGGCAAGCTGCGTCTTTTCCGGGTTCCAGGCGAACAGCGCAGAAAAGCCGTGCGGGACTTGATCTCCCGCACGGCTTTTCCGATTTTATCAGGTTGCGCAGGAGGCAGTATCAGGCCTGCATGGCCTTGGCAGACTCCTCCAGCTTGGCGATGAGTTCTTTATATTTGGCAGCCTTCTCCTTCTCGGCGTTGACCACGGCTTCGGGTGCCCGGGAGACGAACTTCTCGTTAGAGAGCTTCTGCTCCACAATGCGCAGGCCGTTTTCGGCCTTCTCCTTCTCCTTGGCGATGCGCTCCAGCTCCGCAGCGATGTCCACCAGCTCACTCAAAGGCAGATAGGCCGTGGCGTTGTGGGTCACCACGCTGATCATACCGGTGACATCCGCCGGGGCATTCTCCGCAAAGGTCACGCCGCTGGCATAGGCCAGACGCTGGATGAAGTGGACACCCTGGGCATAGACCTCCGGCGTGGCGGTGACGATCAGCACCTCCGCCTTCTTGGAGGGGGGCACGTTCATCTCCGCCCGGCGGGCACGAATGGCCTTGATGGTATCCATCACCGCCTCCATGGCAGACTCCTCTGCCGGGAAGTCCAGCTCCGGACGGTAGACCGGCCACTGGGAGGTCATGATGAACTTCCCTTCGTGGGGCAGGGCCTGGAAGATCTCCTCCGTGATGAAGGGCATGAAGGGATGGAGCAGCTTCAAAAGCTCCGTCAGCACGTAGCAGAGGACGTTCTGAGCCACCAGCTTTGCCTGCTCGTCCTCGCCGTTCAGGCGGGACTTGGTCAGCTCGATATACCAGTCGCAGTAGGTGTCCCACAGGAAGTCGTAGACCTTGGCGGAGGCCACGCCGATCTCATAGCTCTCCAGGTTCTCGGTGACTTCCTTGATGAGCGTATTGAGCTTGGAGAGGACCCACTTGTCCTCCGGTGCCAGCTGGTCCGCCCCGGGCAGCACGCACTTGTCGATGGTGAGGTTCATCATCACAAAGCGGCTGGCGTTCCAGATCTTGTTGGCGAAGTTGCGCATGGCCTCGCACTTTTCCGTGTAGAACCGGGTATCGTTTCCGGGGGAGTTGCCGGTGATAAGGTTGAAGCGCAGAGCGTCGGCGCCGTACTTCTCCGCCATCTCCAGCGGATCGATGCCGTTGCCCAGGGACTTGGACATCTTGCGGCCCTTGTCATCCCGGACCAGGCCGTGGATCAGCACGGTGTGGAAGGGGATCTGGTGCATCTGCTCACAGCCGGAGAAAATCATCCGGGCAACCCAGAAGAAGATGATGTCGTAACCGGTGACCATGACGGACGTGGGATAATAATACTCCAGATCCGCCGTCTTATCCGGCCAGCCCAGCGTGGAGAAAGGCCACAGGGCGCTGGAGAACCAGGTATCCAGCACGTCGGGGTCCCGGGTCAGGTGGGTGCAGCCGCACTTCTCGCACTTGGTGGGGTCCTCCCGGGAGACGTTGATGTGGCCGCACTCGTCACAGTACCAGGCAGGAATCTGGTGGCCCCACCACAGCTGACGGGAAATGCACCAGTCATGGACGTTCTCCATCCAGTTGATATAGGTCTTGGCAAAGCGCTCGGGGACGAACTTGACCTCGCCCTCCTTCACGACCCGCAGTGCCTCCTTGGCCAGGGGCTCCATCTTCACGAACCACTGGGCGGAGATCAGCGGCTCCACATCGTTGTGGCAGCGATAGCAGGTGCCCACGTTGTGGTTGTAGGGCTCGGTCTTGACCAGATACCCCTGCTCCTCCAGGTCCTTGACGATCTGCTTGCGGCACTCGTAGCGGTCCATGCCCTCATAGGGGCCGCCGTTTTCGTTGATGCGGCCGTCGTCACCGATGCAGCGGATGACCTCCAGGTTGTGGCGCAGGCCCACTTCAAAGTCGTTGGGGTCGTGGGCGGGGGTCATCTTCACAGCGCCGGTACCAAAGCCGATCTCGCAGTACTCATCGCCCACAATGGGGATCTCCCGGTTCATGATGGGCAGGATGCAGGTCTTGCCGATCAGGTGCTTGAACCGCTCGTCCTCCGGGTTCACGGCAACGCCCGTATCGCCCATCATGGTCTCAGGACGGGTGGTGGCGATTACCAGATCACCGGAGCCGTCGGCCAGGGGATAACGGATATACCACAGGTGGCCGGGCTTATCCACGTACTCCACCTCCGCGTCGGAGAGAGCGGTGGCACAGTGGGGGCACCAGTTGATAATGCGGCTGCCCTTGTAGATGAGGCCCTTGTCATAGAGCTCGCAGAAGGTCTCCCGGACGGCCTTGGAACAGCCCTCGTCCATGGTGAAGCGGGAGCGGTCCCAGTCGCAGGAAACGCCCAGCTTCTTCTGCTGTTCCACGATGCGGCCGCCGTACTTTTCCTTCCACTGCCACACCCGTTCCAGGAACTTCTCCCGGCCCAGGTCATAACGGGTCTTGCCCTCGTTGACCCGCAGGTCCTCCTCCACCTTGATCTGGGTGGCAATACCGGCGTGGTCCGTGCCGGGCAGCCACAGTGTGGAATAGCCCTGCATCCGCTTGAAGCGGGTGAGGATATCCTGCAGTGTGGAATCCAGCGCATGGCCCATGTGAAGCTGGCCCGTCACGTTGGGGGGCGGCATCACGATGGAAAACGGCTTTTTCTTGGGGTCCGGATCGCCGTTGAAGCAATGGTTGTCCTCCCACATCTGATAGATGCGGGACTCCACCTGCTGGGGTTCATACACCTTTGGCAGTTCTTTGTTCATAGGGATTCTCCTTTTCTATATCCTGATGGATCAAATATCATAATAGGTCTTGCCGCACTTTTTCTCCAGAAAGCTCCGCAGTGCCTTGGGGTCCTGCCCCGGCACCTGATCCAGCTGTACGATCAGGCTTGCCAGCCGGTCCAGGAAAATGAAATCATAGCCCCGGAAATGCACCAGCGCAAAGACTTTCTCATATTCATGCCGGATGGTCTTTCCGCCCATGACCTCGTAAAAGCCCTGCTCGTCAAAGCGCAGCTTGCCGCTGTACATCACCCGCATCCGGGCGCAGCCAGCGCTGATGATATTGGGAATCAGTGCCGCGGCCAAAAACAGCGCACCGATGAGCAGATAACTGAACCGGGTAAAGGACAGCCCGTCCGCTTGGATGTCGCCCCAGGTCTTCCAGATACGCCAGACACCCACCGCCAGGCACACCACCCGGAACAACAGCATCTGCCAGCGGCGGAACAGCCGCTCCGATACCTGGTAAAGTGCCAGGAGCTGGCGGTAGTTTAAGTTGATCTCCGCTTCGAATTTCATGGTTCTCTCCTTCGTAATGGAATTTTCGGCCCGATCAGACAAACAAAAACGCCCTGAGCCAGAAGGCTCAGGGCGAACAATGTCCGTGGTACCACCTGAATTCATGCAAAAAACACGCACTCACCGGCGCCGCATGGCGCCATTCCCGATAACGGCGGGGTCACCGTCGCGGCTTACTGCTCTTTCAGCCGGATGCTCCGGGACGACTTCTCCGGCCGCTTCCCAGGCGCTTCCACCAACCGCGCCCTCTCTTGGCATCCGCCAGCCGGGTACTGCTTCCCTTCTTTGCAGTTCCCAATATCTTGATTCCGTACCAGTATAGTATACCGGATTTGGATTGTCAAGGTCAGGAAAGCCGCAAAATTTCCTTTTTCAGCCGGGAGATGATGCGTTTTTCCAGGCGTGAGATATACGATTGGGAAATTCCGAGCTGGTCTGCCACTTCCTTCTGCGTCTGTTCCCGGCCGCCGCCCAGTCCAAAGCGCAGCGTGATGATCTGTTTTTCCCGGGGAGACAGGGTATTCACTGCCGCCGTCAGCAGCGAGCGGTCCACATCCTCCTCGATGGGCCGCATCACCACATCCGCCTCTGTCCCCAATACGTCGGAGAGCAGCAGCTCATTGCCGTCCCAGTCGGTATTGAGGGGCTCATCGAAGGAGACCTCCCCCTTCCGGGCAGCGTTTTTCCGCAGGTACATCAAGATCTCATTTTCAATACACCGGGAGGCATACGTTGCCAGCTTGATGTTCTTGTCGGACCGGTACGTCCCCACCGCCTTGATAAGGCCGATGGTCCCGATAGAGATGAGGTCCTCGATGCCGACCCCCGTATTTTCAAACCTGCGGGCGATGTAGACCACCAGCCGCAGGTTATGTTCGATCAGTTCCTGCCGGGCACACTCTTCCTCCACGCGTCCCAGCAGTTCCTTCTCCCGCTCCTTGGTCAGCGGCGGCGGCAGCGTGTCGCTGCCCCCGATGTAGTGGACACCCTCCGCCGGCAGCAGCCCCAGCCGCTCCAGCAAATTCCGCAGTTTCCGTTTGAGCCCTTTCATGATCTCGTCTGCCTCCATCCGCATCGCCGCCCCACAGCGCGGCATACCCTGTTCCCAGTTCCGTGGGGGACAGCGCCACCAGCACGCCGGCCTGCCGCCGTCCCGCCCATTCGATCCAGTCGCTGCGCACCGCCAGCAGCAGTCCGCCCGCTCCCACCGCGTGATATGGGATCAGCCGGAACCGCAGTTCCGGCGCCACCCGCCGCAGTGGCTCCAAAAGGTCTGCCGGCGGCAGGGACATCTCCAGCAGATGCCGGACCTCAGAGGGCAAAACACCGTTCAGTGCCCCCGGGGCCGTCACCAGCACCGGCGCCCCGCACACCGGGTCCCGCAGGCTGTTTCCGGTGTCATGCAGCGCAGTCAGTTCCACGTCCCGGCCGCCCACACACACCCGAATCCGCAGCAGCTCCCCCGCCACTGCATGCCGGGCAGAGGCCCGGAACACCACCGTCAGCACCACATACGCCGCTCCGGCGGCTACCAGCAGCACCCGTACGGACACATCCGTATAGAAAACGCCGTTGACTGCCGGAATCGCACCGCCGGAGAGCAGTCCAAATCCCAGCACGCACCCCGCCATGGCGCAGGACACCCCGAAAAACAACAGCGTCAGCCGCAGCAGCTTGCGCTCTCCGCCAAAGGCTGCCAGCGCCAGCAATATCCCCGCAGCCGCCTTGACCGGCATCTGTGCCAAAAACTCCAGCCCCGGCAAGAACACCGCCGCCGCGTATCCGCCCCCCAGCAGCGCTCCCAATGCATACCTGCCCCGCCGCAGCGGCACCCCCGCCAGCCGTCCGGCGGAGAGCAACAGCAGATAATCCATCAGTGCGTTGAGCACAAACACGCTGTCGAGATAAACAACCGTCATGGTATCCCCCCTTCCCAGCGAAAGAACACAGGTACTGCCACCCATGTCCAGCAGAGATGATTATACGGCGGGCCATTCGTAAAACCGGTCGCAAAACGGGGACGCCGTTCCTTTTGCTGCCATCCACCCGCACTCGGCTCACGATGGAAAAAGCGCAAAAAAGCCGCGGAATCTTTTGATTCCGCGGCTTTTCCAATTGATTTTCCGGTTTACACCAGATAGGGCGCCACCATGGAAGTCACCAGTGCAAATACCATGACCACCACCAAAACCAGAGCCACTGCCCGGGTCTTTTTGTTCATTTCTTCTCCTCCTCCCGGGACAGAATTTTTCGGATGCTCTTTTCCGCCTTGCTGCGGGGCAGCATCAGCTCATGGCCGCACCCCTGGCAGCGCAGCTTGATGTCCATGCCCACCCGCAGAATCTCCCACTGGGTGCTGCCGCAGGGATGGGCCTTTTTCAGTTCCACTTTGTCGTGCAGACGCAGGTCCATACATACCTCCTGTCAAACAGATCTTGTCCGCTGCATATAGTACTACAACAAAAATGACGCCGCGTCAAGCGGCAGATAGGATGCGATCATCGATGCCGGAAAACAAACTGTATCTGCCGGAGGGGCTCCGTCCCCCCACTGAATGGTCTCTCTCTGCTCTCCAGGCCGCCCAGGCGGCCGGCACCATTCTGGAAGCACCTGTCCAGCGCTGCGGCGTGGACCGCACCCTCTACCTCTCGTTGGGTCCCATTGCCGGGCGCATTCCTCGCCAGGAGGCACTCTCCCCCTGGATCAGCGGTGCGGACCGGGACATTGCCCTGCTCTCCCGTGTGGGAAAACCCGCCTGCTTTACCGTGACGGACATTCGTGCCGATGAAAAGGGCGCGCCTGTCGCGCTGCTGAGCCGGCGGGCCGCTCAGGAGCGGGCTTTGGACGCCTTTCTGAAAACGCTGGTTCCCGGCGCGGTGGTCACCGCAGTGGTGACCCACTTGGTGCCCTTTGGTGCGTTTTTGGACATTGGCTGCGGCATCGTCGCCATGCTCCCGCTGGAGCGCATCTCCATCTCCCGGATCTCCAGTCCCCGGGATCGCTTCCAGGTGGGGCAAAAAATTCTGGCCGCCGTGGCCTCCATCGATTACCAGACCCGCCGCTTCACCATGACCCACCGGGAACTGCTGGGCACTTGGATGGAAAACGCCAGTTACTTTCAGCCGGGGGAAACCGTCCGAGGCACCGTCCGCTCCGTCAAGGAATACGGCACCTTTATCGAACTGGCCCCCAATCTCTCCGGTCTGGCCGATACCCGGGAAACGCTCCAGCCCGGGGACGGAGTATCCGTGTACATCAAAAGCATCCGCCCGGACCGGATGAAAATCAAGCTCCAGATCATCGAAAAACTTTCGCCTGATCCGGTGCCGCCGCCCATCCGCTATCAGATCACCGACGGCGTGCTGGACCGCTGGGTCTACTCTCCGCCAGGCTGTGAAAAGCCTGTCGTGGAAACCATCTTCCGGGAGAGCGGCGAATAGAGCACCTCATCCGAAGACGCTACTCCCAAAACATTGGATTCCTGTCAGCCATGGGTGTAGGCAGTGGTTTAAAAATCGCTTCCCTTGATCTTCTCCCAGTATGCCCGGGCGGCCTGCTCCGTCTTGTTGTCGCCCCATTCATAATAGTGGACGCCCTGCAGCGCATCCGGCAGATACTGCTGCTTGACCCAACGGTGCGGGAAATCATGGGGATAGAGATAGCCCTGCTCCCGCTCCTGGCCGCTGGTATCCACATGAACATTTTGGAGATGCCGGGGAATCTCCCCGGTTTTTCCCTTTTTCAGATCCGCCATGGCCGCAATGATGGCATTATGGGCGGTATTGGACTTCGGTGCGGTAGCCAGCAGCACTGCCGCCTCGGCCAAGGGTAGCCGGGCCTCCGGCAGTCCCAGCTGTACCGCCGCGTCCACGCAGGCCTTGGTCACCACGATAGCCTGGGGATAGGCAAGACCAATATCCTCCGCCGCAATCACCAGCAGCCGCCTGCACGGAGACAGCAGGTCCCCCGCCTCCAGCAGCCGTCCCAGATAGTGGACCGCCGCGTCCGGGTCGGACCCCCGGATGGATTTTTGCAGGGCGGAGAGAATATCGTAGTGGGCATCCCCATCACGGTCATAGCGCATAGCACTGCGCTGAGAAACCTGTAAGGCGTCTTTACTTGTCAAAATCAGAGTGCCGTCCGGAGTCGGTGAGGCCGCCTGACACAACAGCTCTACGGCGTTGATGGCCTTGCGCACATCTCCGCCGGCTGCGGTGGCGATCTGAAGCGGGAGTCCCTCCTCCCAGTGAAGGGGCAGCGTACTGCGCTGCTGCTCCACCTTCAGCGCCCGCAAAACAGCACCCTCCGTCTCCTTCGGGGAAACAGCCTTGAACTCAAATACGGTACTGCGGGAGAGCAGAGCGCTGTACACATAAAAATAGGGATTCTCCGTAGTGGAGGCGATCAGTGTCAGGGAGCCGTTCTCCATAAACTCCAGCAGGCTCTGCTGCTGCTTTTTGTTGAAATACTGGATCTCGTCCAGATACAGCAGTACCCCGCCGGGGGCCATCAGTGTTCCCACGTCGGCACAGATGTCCTTTACATCCTGCAGCGACGCGGTGGTGGCGTTGAGCCGGTAGAGGGTTTTGTTGGTGCGCTGGGCGATGATGTTGGCAATGGTGGTCTTGCCGGTGCCGGAGGGACCGTAAAAGACCATATTGGCATCGGTCCCCCGTTCGATCAGACGGCGGAGCACCGCACCGGGGGCCAGCAGATGCTTCTGCCCCACCACCTCATCCAGCGTTTTCGGGCGGATCTCATCCGCAAGGGGACGCTGCATGGCGAGCCCTCCCTTCCTTTTTGCTTGAATGTATAGTATACCATAATCCCCCAGTGCTTTCCACCGGAAAATTGCCGGAGGAGGTGTTGCATTTTCCCCTCGCCAATCGTCGGATTTTGTGGTATTCTGTCCTCTAAGAGGTGACTGCCATGAAATCCAAAGCCGCCGTCAAGCGGATCATTGAAACGCTGAAGGGAATCTATCCGGACGCCCTTTGCTCCCTGCAATACAAAAAGGACTATGAGCTGCTGTTTGCCGTGCGGCTCTCCGCCCAGTGTACCGACGAACGGGTCAACAAGGTGACCCCAGCACTCTTCGCCCGCTTCCCCACCCTGGAGAGCTTTGCGGAGGCTGACCCTGCCGAGGTAGGAGAATATATCCGCTCCTGCGGCTTTTTCAATGGGAAGGCCCGGGATCTGGTGGCCTGTGCCCAACAGATTTTGGAGCGGCACGGCGGTAAGGTCCCCGGCACCATGGAGGAGCTGACGGCCCTCTCCGGCGTGGGCCGCAAGACCGCGAACCTGATTTTAGGAGATGTGTTCGGTCAGCCGGCATACGTATGCGACACCCACTGCATCCGCATCACCGGTCGGCTTGGCATCACCGACGGGTCCAAGGACCCTGTCCAGGTGGAGCGGCAGCTGCGCCAGTCCATCCCCCCTAAGGAATCCAGTGATTTCTGCCACCGGATGGTTCTCTTCGGCCGGGACACCTGTACTGCCCGGTCTCCCAAGTGCGAGGGCTGCCCCCTCTCCGGTGACTGTGACAGTGCCAAAGCCGCTGTGAAAGCGGCAAAAGCGGCCAAATAATGTATCCTGTTCCAACGTGCCTGCATCCGCAGGCACGTTTTTCTTTTCTCACTCATATACTGGTACGGAACGGAGAATCTCTCCGGCCAGAAGGAGGAAGCCATGGACGAACGCTTGAACCATATGGCACAGCAGCTTGGGCGAAATCCCGCCGCCCTGCGCGCCCTGATGCAGTCCCGGGATGGGCAGGCTCTGATGCGGATGCTGACCCAGCAGGATCAGGGCGCTTCTTTACAGCAGGCAGTGCAGTCCGCCGTTCGGGGTGATACCACCCAGATGACCCAGCTGGTGCAAAAGCTGATGCAAAGCCCGGATGGGGCCGCATTGATCAATCGAATCAACCAGACCACACAGAAGTAACCATCGGCGGAAAGGGGGATGGATGCCGTGTCCGAATTTGATGACAAACTCAATGCCCTGCTCTCGGACCCCGGCAAAATGGCGCAGATCATGCAGATGGCCCAGTCCATCTCCGGCGGAGAGGAGTCCTCCTCCGGCGGCAGTCCGCCCCCCTCTGCCCCACAGCCTCCCCAGCAGGCAACGCCGCGCCAGCCGCCCTCTACCGGCACAGACCTGCTCTCTTCCCTGGGCAATGGACTGGACCCCAAGCTGCTGATGCGTCTTCTGCCGTTGCTCCAGGAGTTGGGCGGGCAGCAGGATTCCAATGCCCGGGCGCTGCTATACGCCCTGCGTCCCTACCTGAAGCCGGAGCGGCAGGAAAAGGTGGAGCGGGCGCTGCAGCTTGCCCGGCTGTTCCATCTGGGCAAAAAGTTCCTGGCCGGATGGGAGGGATAAGCCATGTATAACCGCTATGTTCGAAATGACAATGGTACTTATACCCGAATTCCGGAAGAGACCCAGAGCCCTCCCTCTTCCGGACACGGGGCAGAAACACGCGGCAGGCATGACGTGCCTCACACATCCAATAACCAGCCGTCCGGAAACGGGCCGCCTGGAAACGGAGCAGGCAGCAGTATGCCGCCTCCGACCGCCGCTTCCGGAACGCCCTTCTCCGACGGACTGAGCAGCTTTCTGCGGCACATTCTGGACCAGCTGCATCTGGACCATGTGGACACGGGAGACCTTTTGCTGCTGGTGCTGCTGTTCTTTCTCTTCCGGGAGGACGCCGATGAGGAACTGCTGGTGGCTCTGGGACTTCTGCTGATTCTTTAAAAAAGCGGAGCGCAGCGCGCTCCGCTTCTTACCGTTTAATTCGCCAGCAGGTCCGTCCCGTCCGGCAGGGTGAATTCCGATTCAATGGTGGGGTCCAGATCAGCACTGGTCTCCCACATCCGGTAGACGGTCTCTCCGTCCAACAGCTTTTCCGCTGCCACCAGCAGCCCGGAGTCCACGCTGACCCAGTACTTCAGCACATAGCCATACGCATCCGCGGCAGTCTCCACATAGATGCAGTTCATGTTGCTGAGAGTCTGATAATTAGCGGCGGAGATCTCCTCCACCGGCAGGTCCAGCACATCCTCATAGGTCGGGATAGCCTGTTCCATATCGGCTGAGATCTCGCCGGCCTGTGCCGCGTAAACGGTCCGTTGGCTGTTGTACCAAATGTAGGTCATCCGGCCATCGGTGACGGAATGGCGGACCCGGTCCCGGGCCAGCGTCTGATCCACCCGGGTCCATCCTCCGCTGACAGTGACAGTATTTTCCATTGTGCCGCTGCCGTTGTCCCAGAACTGCTGTACCACCAGCTCCCGCTGGTAGGTCTCCGGCCGTTCCAGTGTGGCTACGGCGGCCTGTACGGTGTCCGGCCGGATCTCCACAACGGTCAACCCGTCGCCGCTGCTGCTTTCCTCGCTCTGCACGCCTTCCTCTTCCTGAGAAGGCAGCTCGATCCTCGGGGACGGGCGCAGGCTGTTGGCCAGCATCAAAACCACCACCAACGCAATCAGTCCCGCAAAGCCAACAGCGGCCCGGCTGAGCTTTCTACGTTTCATGGCGGCCCTCCTCCCGATCCGCAGCCCGCGTTACTGCGCCTGATAATCCTCCGGACGCTCGCCCCGGCCAAAGTGCCACAGGATTGCATCGGCGATCCGGCGGCAGGCATGTCCGTCACCGTAGGGGTTGACCGCATGGGCCATTTTGGCGTAGGCCTCCGGGTCCCGGATCAGCCGCTGCGCCATGGTGACGATATCGTCCTGCACCACGCCGCAGAGCTTTACCGTCCCGGCGGCTACAGCCTCCGGCCGTTCCGTCTCCCGCCGCATCACCAGGACAGGCTTGCCCAAAGCAGGTGCCTCCTCCTGCAGTCCGCCGGAATCCGTCAGCACCAGGAAACTCCGCGCCATGAGGTTGTGCATCTCATCCGCCGGCAGCGGGTCGATCAGATGCACCCGGGGTGCGCCGCGGAGATAGGTATCCACCGCCTCCCGGACCACCGGGCTCAGGTGGACGGGATACACCAGCTCCACATCTTCGTTTTCCTCAGCGATCTGCCGCAGGGCCAGCATGATGTTGCGCATGGGCTCGCCGTAGTTCTCCCGCCGGTGGCAGGTAACGAGAAGGATCTTTTTCTCCCCGTAAGGCAGGTGGTTGAGCGCCTCAGTGGAGAAGTGGTAATCCTCCCGGACCGTGGTCTTGAGGGCGTCGATCACCGTGTTGCCGGTAATGAAAAGGCCCTCGGTAATTCCCTCCTTCAGCAGGTTATTTTTGTTGTTCACCGTGGGGCAGAAATACAGATCCGCAATGGCGGAAACCAGCTTTCGGTTCATCTCCTCCGGAAAGGGAGAATACTTGTCATAGGTTCGCAGGCCTGCCTCCACGTGGCCTACCGGCACCTGATGATAAAAGGCGGAAAGGGCCCCTGCAAAGGTGGTTGAGGTATCGCCGTGCACCAGGATCATATCAGGCTTGAGCGCGTCGATAGCCGCGTCCATGCCGGTGAGGCACTTGCTGGTAATGGTAGAGAGGGTCTGGCGGGGGGTCATGATATCCAGGTCATAGTCCGGCTTGAGCTGGAAAACCTCCAGCACGCTGTCCAGCATCTGACGGTGCTGAGCCGTAACACAGCAAAGGCTCTCCACTCCCTCCCGGCTGGCCAGCTCCTTGACCAGCGGCGCCATCTTGATCGCCTCCGGCCGGGTGCCGAACACACTCATGATACGAAGCTTTTCCATCACTGATCCTCCTCTTCTTCCCAGGCACCTGGCCGCTGGTCAGGTGTCTTGTCGGCGTTCTCCGGCGGTGTCTCCGGGGCTTGTCCCTCGCCGTGATGGCCGTGGTCCTTCAGTTCGTCCAGTTCTTCCCGCAGTTCCTCCTTGACCTCCTTGGGGAACACTACCCGGGCAGCAACTACCGCCACAATGCAAAGCGCCAGGAAAAGCAACATGGCTTTCTGCTCCCCGCCGGTGGTCAGCACCACAGCGGATAGACCCAAAATGGCAGAGATCACATACAGCGTGGCCACCGCCTGCTTCTGGTTGAGGCCCATGTCAATGAGCCGATGGTGGATATGGCTCCGGTCCGGATGCATGGGGCTCTGGCCGTGGGCAATCCGGCGGATAAAGGCGAATGTGGTATCAAAGATGGGCAAGCCCAAAATCAAAAACGGCACCACAAAGGAGATCACCGCATAGTACTTGAACAGGCCCTGAATGGACATGGTGGCCAGGATATAACCCAAAAAGGTGGCACCGGTATCCCCCATGAACATCTTGGCAGGATTCATATTGTAAGGCATAAAGCCCACGCAGGCACCCACCAGCGCCGCCAGCACCACTGCCACAGCACTTTGATCGCTGGCCAGGGCAATAACCAACATGGTGGTGGCCGAAATGGCGGACACACCGTTTGCGAGACCGTCCAGGCCGTCGATCAGGTTCACGGAGTTAGTAATGGCCACGATCCAAAGGACCGTAAAGGGAATGGACAATCCGCCCAGCACCCAATAAAGATTCTCGGAAAAAACGTTGGGATTGGAAAACGCCAGAATCCGCACACCATGGGTGGCGGGGATCAGTGCTGCGACAATCTGAACCACGAATTTCAGCATGGCGGGCAGTGCCATAATGTCGTCCACCACGCCCAGCACCACAATGATGACGGCACCCAGCAGAATGCTCTGCAGTTCCGGTGTGATCTCCGCAAAGAGCAAAATGCTGACCATAAAGCCGATGAAGATGGCCAGGCCGCCCAGCCGGGGGATGGGGACCTTGTGCATCCGGCGGGCATCCTTCGGCACGTCAATAGCGCCCACCTTATAGGCAAACGTCTTGACCACCGGGGTCATCAGGAAGCTGACTGCCAGCGCCACCAGCAGCGCCAGCACCACATAGGCCAACAGCTTTGTATCAAACAGCATTTCGTCCCTCCGTCACCGGGCCAGGAAGCCAATTTTTTTATAGACCTTGTCCAGCGTACGGTTGGCCACACGGGAGGCCTTCTCCGCACCGGCGCGGTACACGCTCTCAAGGTAGCTCTTGTCTGCCAGCAGGTGCTCCGTCTCCTCCCGGATGGGCCGCAGCAACTCCACCACGGACTCACCCACAGCAGTCTTGAAATCGCCGTAGCCGCGTCCGTCAAATTCCCGCTCGATCTCCTCAAAGGTCTTTCCGGCGGCCACGGAGTAGATCTGCATCAGGTTTGAGACCCCGGGCTTCGCGGCGGGATCATACCGGACGCAGGCCTCAGAGTCGGTCACGGCCTTCTTGAACTTGCGCATGATGTCCTCGGGCTTTTCCAGCATATAGATGCAGCCGTTTTGATCCTTGTCGGACTTACTCATCTTGTTCTCCGGGCTGGTCAGGCTCATGACACGGGCACCCACAGGGGGAATATAGGGCTCGGGGAGCTTGAAGACCTCACCGTAAATGCCGTTGAAGCGGGTGGCGATGTCCCGGCAGATCTCCACGTGCTGCTTCTGATCGCCGCCCACCGGCACCAAGTCCGCCTGATAGAGCAGAATATCCGCCGCCATCAAGGAGGGATAGGTAAAGAGTCCCGCGTTGATGTTATCCGCATTTTTAGCGGACTTGTCCTTGAACTGGGTCATGCGGGAGAGTTCACCGAACATGGTGTAGCAGTCCAGCACCCAGCCCAACTGGGCATGAGCCGGCACATGAGACTGAACAAAAAGCGTGTTCTTCTCCGGGTCCAGGCCGCAGGCAATGTAAGCCGCCACCTGAGTCAGCGTCCGGCGGCGCAGGTCCGCCGGCACCTGCCGGACAGTGATGGTATGCATATCCGCCAGCATGTAATAGCAGTCATATTCGTTCGCCAGCGCTGCCCAGTTCTTGATAGCCCCCAGATAAGACCCCAGCGTCAAGTCGCCGGAGGGCTGAATACCGCTGAGAATCCGCTTTTTTTGAACTTCATTTTCCATGATCGGAACACCTCAAATCTTTCTATTGAAAGCGCCCTGCACAAAGGGTGCAATTTAACTTATAGAGTGTATCATACTCCATAGAAAAGTGCAACGGAAAAGCGACGTATGCCTGAAATTTCATCCGCCTCACATCCGTTTTTCGTAAAAGAGGTTGGCATCCAGCAGCAGACAGACTATACCGCTGTAAAAGTTATTTTATAGTAGATTTTCATAGCTCTGATCCTCCAGTTCCCGGTTCTCCCGCAAGCAATACAGCTCTTCCACTGAGGTATGGAACACCTCCGCAATGCGGTATGCCAGCAGGAGCGACGGATTATACTGTTCCTTTTCCAGAGAGATAATGGTGCGGGAGGACACATGGACCCACTCCGCCAGCTGCTGCTGGGTCATCCCAGCCGCCATTCGCAGCTCCTTGACTCGGTTTTTCACAGTACCCTCCCTCTGTCTCCAAAACATGAAGTATGCTTTATGTGAAGTATACTTCATGCATAGCAATTCTGCACAGGTTTGTCAAGTCCCGGTCCAACCCTTTGTTTGCCAGCTTGGCAAACCACCTCAATACGGCAGGGAGTGGTGCATTGTTCGGTTCTGATTCAGACCGGCGATTCTCCCTGACCGGATACCGGCACAGGCAATCCGAATTGGCTGGAGAGCATAAATCCGGAGCAGCCATCCATACTTTTATGAGAATCCACCGGGTTTTTGGTCCCGTATTTCTTCCCGCAGCAGATGTGAAAACTCTTGACATTCCAGGCGTGCTGGATGATAATCTAATCTGTTAAATTATGCATGGAGGTACTTTCATGTCTGTTGATCACGCATTTATTGAGGAGATGGAAGCCCGTATCCCCAAGGGCGGGGTTCGGACCCGGTTCGCTCCCTCTCCCACTGGCTATATGCACGTGGGCAATCTCCGCACTGCCTTGTATACCTGGCTCATCGCCCGGCACAACCACGGCACTTTCATTCTCCGCATCGAGGACACCGATCAGGGCCGCCTGGTGGAAGGTGCCACGGACGTCATCTACCGCACCATGGCAGAGTGCGGTCTGGACCATGACGAAGGTCCCGATGTTGGCGGTCCCGTGGGCCCCTATATCCAGTCCGAGCGCCGGGGGTTGTACGGCAAATACGCTGAGCTGCTGGTGGAAAAGGGTGCTGCGTACTACTGCTTCTGCGAAAAGACTGAGTCCGAAGAGGACAGCGGTGACTTCCAGCGGGGCGATGACCCCTGCCGGGACCTGAGTCCCGAGGAGGTCCAGGCCAATCTGGCTGCCGGCAAGCCCTATGTCATCCGTCAGCGCATCCCCCACGAGGGCACCACTACGTTCCATGATGTGTCCTTCGGCGACATTACCGTGGAGAACAAGACTCTGGACGACCAGGTCCTCCTGAAGCGGGACGGCCTGCCCACTTATAACTTTGCCAACGTGGTGGACGACCACCTTATGGGCATCACCCACGTGGTCCGGGGCAGCGAGTACCTGAGCTCCGCCCCCAAATACAACCTGCTGTACGAGTCCTTTGGCTGGGACATTCCCACCTATGTCCACTGCTCCCCTGTCATGCGGGATCAGCACAACAAGATGTCCAAGCGTCACGGTGATCCCTCCTATGAGGACCTGAAGGCTCAGGGCTATCTGACGGAGGCCATTTTGAACTATGTGGCCCTGCTGGGCTGGGCCCCCAAGGGCGAGCGCAGCGAGCAGGAGATCTTCTCTCTTGCCGAACTGGTGGACGCCTTTGACATTGCCGGCATCTCCAAGTCCCCTGCCATCTTCGACATTGAAAAGCTCACCTATTTCAACGCCACCTATCTGCGGGCTATGGACCCCGCCGCATTCGCCAAGGCCGCAGAGCCCTATATCCGCGAGAGCGTCAAGAACCCCGCCATCGACACCGCCGCTGTGGCTGCACTGCTGCAGGCCCGCTGTGAAAAGCTGACGGACATTCCCGAAAAGGTGGACTTCTTCGATACCCTGCCTGAATACAGCGTGGACTTCTATACCAACAAGAAGTCCAAGACCAATCCCGAGGTGTCTCTGGCCATGCTGCAGGCCGCCGTCCCAGTGCTGGAGGCCCTGCCGGAGTGGACTCAGGACGCCATCCACGACGCCCTGATCGACCTGGCCGCCCGGCTGGAGGTTAAAAACGCCACTCTGATGTGGCCCGTCCGCATCGCTGCTGCCGGCAAGCTGGTGACTCCCGGCGGTGCCGTGGAGATCTGCCACATTCTGGGCCGTGAGGAGACCCTGCGCCGCCTGCGCCATGGAATGGAGCTGCTGGGCGCATGAGTCTTGGTTTTCCTTCCGCCTACGGAGACTTGCTTTCCGCTTGGCGGGACGGCGTGAAACGGGAAACCGGCCGTTCGGCCGCTGCATTTTTGATTTTGATGGTGCTCACCTGCGTGGGTTGCCTGTTGATTCCGGGACTTCTGGATCTGCTGAGCGGTGTGATGGGAAATCTGACCGTGGATCTGGACGCTGTTACCGACGAATCCGGAAATCTCTCTGCCCTCGCGGTATTTGTCAGCAATCTGCAGGCCACCACCTTTATCATGCTCTATGGCCTGCTGCCCTTTGTGCAGCTGCCGGCCATGGCACTGGGACTCAATGCCGTACTGCTGGGCTGGCTGGCAGCGGTATACGTACGCAACGGCCTTTCCCTGGCGTTGTATCTGGCAGCGTTGATTCCTCATGCCA
This sequence comes from Oscillibacter sp. CAG:155, assembly GCA_000436875.1. Taxonomy (GTDB): domain Bacteria; phylum Bacillota; class Clostridia; order Oscillospirales; family Oscillospiraceae; genus Oscillibacter. Next base: position 53,217 of record FR890956.1, read on the forward strand.
TTTTTGAGCTGCCGGCCATGATGCTGGCCTTTGGCGTGGGGCTGTACACCTGCGGACAGCTGACCCGCCGTCTGCGGGGAAATGAGGAGACACGCTCCGTTACCGGCTGTCTTTCCCTGATGGGGCAGACCCTGCTGCTGGCACTGGCGCCGCTGCTGCTGGCCGCCGCCTTCGTGGAAGCCTATGTCACACCAGCCATCGCCGCCTGGTTCCTTTAAAAAAATCCCAATCTGAAAAGGACTGTTTGACTATGAGTAAAATTGTGATCCCCGCGGGGTACCGGATGCCCTTGACCAACAACGAGCTACAGCGGGCCATTGAGCTGATCCACAGCGAGTTTCAGCACAGCCTCACGGTCCGGCTCAACCTGCACCGGGTCTCTGCTCCCCTTTTCGTGGACGGCAAGACCGGTCTGAACGATGACCTGAACGGTGTGGAGCGCCCTGTCACCTTCGACATCCCCGATGTGGGCACCGAGGGGCAGGTGGTACACTCTCTGGCCAAGTGGAAGCGTCTGGCCCTCAAGCGTTATGAGTTCAAGCCCGGCACCGGCCTTTATACCGATATGAACGCCATCCGCCGGGATGAAGAGGTGGACAACCTCCACTCCATTTACGTGGATCAGTGGGACTGGGAAAAACATATTGACACGGCCAACCGCAACGTGGGGTATCTTCAGGACACCGTGCGGGACATTGTGGGTGCCATCTGCGACACCGCTGCTGCACTGCGGAATGCCTTCCCGGTTCTCACCTTTATCCCTGACCGGGAAGTCTACTTCATCACCACGCAGGAGCTGGAAGACCGGTTCCCTGACCTGACCCCCAACGAGCGGGAGACTGCGATCTGCCGGGAGCATCACACCGTGTTCTTGATGCAGATTGGCAAGAAGCTCAGATCTGGTAAGCCCCATGACGGCCGTGCCCCTGACTATGACGACTGGGATCTCAACGGTGACATTCTCATGTGGAACCCGGTTCTGGAAAGCCGCTTTGAGCTCTCCTCCATGGGAATCCGGGTGGATGCCGCGGCGCTGGACCGTCAGCTGACGGAGCGGGGCTGTGATGACCGCCGGAAACTCCCCTTCCATCAGATGCTGCTCAAGGGAGAACTCCCTCCCTCCATCGGCGGCGGG
>FR890956.1:54420-101879 GCA_000436875.1 Oscillibacter sp. CAG:155
ACGTGGGCGGGGCCGGGGCCAGCCTGTGGGATCAGGCAACTATCGACGCATGTGAGAAAGCCGGCATCACGCTGCTGTAACGGCGAATAATATTGATTTTTTCATCTTTTAAAAAAACAGGACCGCCGAAATTTCTCGGCGGTCCTGTTTCTTTTCGGTTTTTTCTTGGCAACTCAGTGCAGGATCTCGTCCGCAATGGCGTCTGCCAGTGCCTCCAGGCTGCGGCGCTGGGGCTCCTTCACCGAGGACTTCAGGGACACGGAACCCTCCATCACCCGCATCTCCTTCATGTCCTCCAGGATCTTGCCCATCAGCATGCCGGCCCGGGCGGCCCAGGTGCCATTGTCGATGATAGCCACAGAGCGGTTCCGCAGGCCGTGGCACTCCAGATCCCGCAGGAAGTCCTCCATGGGGGTATAAATGCCGCCGTTGTATGTAGCAGAGGCCAGCACCAGGTGGCTGCACCGGAATGCCTCGCTCACAAGCTCAGAGACATCCACATGGGACACGTCATACAGAACTACGTTCTTCACGCCCCGCTCTGCAAGCCGGAACGCCAAGATCTCAGCGGCATTTTCCGTATGACCGTAGATGGAGCCGCAGAAAATAGCCACAGCCTTCTCTTCCGGAGTGTACGTGCTCCAGCGCTGGTACTTCTCTACAAACCAGGCGATATTCTCCCGCCAGATGGGACCATGGAGGGGGCAGATGCACTGGATTTCCAGCTCCGCCGCCCGCTTGAGCAGGGACTGGACCTGCGTGCCGTACTTGCCCACGATGTTGGTGTAATACCGGCGGGCATCATCCAGCCAATCCCGCTCGAAATTCACCTGATCGGCGAAGATGTTGCCATTGAGGGCACCGAAGGTGCCGAATGCGTCGGCGGAGAAGAGGGTCTTGTCCACGTTGTCATAAGTCACCATGGTCTCCGGCCAGTGAACCATGGGCGCCATGAGGAAGGTGAAAGTATGGCGGCCGGTGGTCAGGGTGTCCCCTTCCTTGACCACCACCGTGCGGCCGGTGAGATCAAAGTCAAAGAACTGTCCGATCATGGTGATGGTCTTGGCATTTCCCACCACCTGTACCTGGGGCCAGCGGTGCAGCAGATCGCCCAGTGTGGCACAGTGGTCCGGCTCCATGTGGTTCACCACCACATAGTCCAGAGAACGGCCTGCCAGGGCAAACTCCAGGTTCTCAAAGAACCGCTCCCCCACGGCCTTGTCCACGGTGTCCATCAGGACCGTTTTTTCATCCAGTACCAGATAGCTGTTATAGCTGACGCCCCGGGGGACGGGAAATACATTTTCGAACTTGGCCAGCCGGCGGTCCGATGCTCCCAGCCAGTACAGATCGTCATGAATGTTGGCTACACAATGCATATGTTTCTTCTTCCTTTCTACTCTACGCACGGCAAAGCGGTGTAGTTCTATTCTACACCGCTTTGCCGATTTTGTTAAGTCTCTTGTGCGGTGAAACGGGACATGGCAGCCTCATCACGGGCACGCTGTTCCTCGATAGCTTCTTTCAGAAGCATATCCTTCACCTTCATCAGCCGCGTCGTGGTGGCGCGGTCATTTTCATCCAGCTTCATGGTGATATACCGAATCGCCTCCTGGGTGTTCGGGATCATCACATATTCCAGCGCGTTAACCCGGCGGCGGGTCTTTTCGATCTCCTCCGCCATGAGCTGGGCGGATTTTTCGATCTGCGCCAGCTTGAGCATCTTCTGAAACACCTTGCCCAGCGCGTCTACGGCAGTATCCAGCTCACCGGAGGTGGCCGCAAAGCCATAGGGATAGATATCCGCATCGGACTTGGTCTTCGTCTGGAAATCATAGATGGGAACATTGACGGACATGATGTTCTTCATGGTCATCGTCAGCTCCACGCTCTGCTTGGGATAGAGCAGCGCCTGCTCCATGGCCTCGGAGCTCATCAGGGCGGAAGCCACGGTAAAAGACTTGTGAACCGTCATCAGTTCCTCTTCCACCTCTGCCCGCAGGGTACGGACCTCCCGCACGGTATCCAGAAACTGCTTCATCAGCTCGTCCCGCTTGTCCTTGAGCAGTTTGTGGCCCCGCTGAGCGGTGCGCAGCTTGCCCTTGAGGCGGGTCAGCTCCATTCGGGTGGGGTTTACCGTGATGTTGGCCATTGGTCACCCCTCCTTACGCCTGCTGGTCTTTTTTCGGCCAATATTTCTCAATATACTCCGGCTTGATCCGCTTGAGTTCGCTCTTGGGCAGGATGCTCAAAAGCTCCCAGCCAAGATCCAGCGTTTCCTCAATGGAGCGGTTCTCCTCGTAGCCCTGGTTGACGTAGCGTTTTTCAAACTCGTCGGCAAACTTGGCATACAGAAGGTCCGTAGGTGTCAGGGCGGCTTCGCCCAGAATGCTCATCAGCTCTTTGTTGTCCTTACCGGTGGAGTAGGCTGCAAAGAGCTGGTTCATGATGCCCGCGTGATCCTCCCGGGTCTTTCCGGCGCCGATGCCCTTGTCCTTCAGACGGGAGAGGCTGGGCAGCACATCCACCGGCGGATGGATGCCCTGGCGGTACAGCGCCCGGGAGAGGATGATCTGTCCCTCGGTGATATAGCCGGTCAAGTCGGGAATGGGGTGGGTCTTGTCGTCCTCCGGCATGGTCAGAATGGGGATCAGGGTGATGGAACCCTTCTTCCCCAGCTGGCGGCCGGCACGCTCGTACATCTGCGCCAGGTCCGTGTACAGGTAGCCGGGGAATCCGCGGCGGCCGGGGACCTCCTTCTTGGCGGCGGAGACTTCCCGCAGCGCCTCAGCGTAGTTGGTGATGTCGGTCATGATGACCAGCACGTGCATGTCCTTCTCAAAGGCCAGATACTCCGCGGCGGTCAGCGCCATACGGGGCGTGGAGATGCGCTCCACGGCGGGGTCGTTTGCCAGGTTGGAGAAGAGCACCGTCCGGTCGATGGCGCCGGTGCGGCGGAACTCACTGACAAAGAACTCCGACTCCTCGAAGGTGATGCCGATGGCGGCAAACACCACGGCGAAGTTGGAACTGTCGTCTCCCAGCACCTTGGCCTGCCGGGCGATCTGGGCTGCCAGATTGGCATGAGGCAGACCAGAACCGGAGAAGATGGGCAGTTTCTGCCCGCGGACCAGGGTATTCAGACCATCAATGGTGGAGATACCGGTCTGAATGAATTCATTGGGGTAGTCACGGGCTGCCGGGTTCATGGGCAGGCCATTGATATCCCGATACTCCTCCGGGATGATCTCCGGGCCGCCGTCGATGGGCTCGCCCATACCGTTGAACACACGACCCAGCATGTCGGCGGACACACCCAGCTGCAGGGGGTGCCCCAGGAAGCGGACCTTGGCATCGGCCAGGTTGATGCCGGCGGCGGATTCAAAGAGCTGAACCACGGCGGTGTCGCCGTTGACCTCCAGCACCTTGCCCCGGCGAATAGAGCCGTCGTGGAGCTGAACTTCCACCAACTCGTCATAGGTGACGCCCTCCACCTGACGGACCATCATCAGAGGGCTGACGATCTCTTCAACCGTGCGATATTCTCGAATCATGCTTCCTCACCTCCCTGGGCAACCACGGCCTCGATCTCCTGGGCCATCTCCTGCTCAATCTGCTGATAGACCTGCGGGTACTCCTCGGCCTCCACGCTCTTGGCACGGCCGATCTTCTCCCGTGCAGGGATCTGGAAGAGGGCCATCACCGGTGCGCCCTTGGCGATGGCGTCCCGGCAGAGCTTCTCATAGTGGAGGATCATGGCCAGCAGTTTCTCCTGCCGGTCATAGCTGGAATAGCCGTCCACATCCATAAAGGCGTTTTGCTGCAAAAAGTCCTCCCGGACCATCCGGGCCACTTCCAGCGTCAACTGGTCGGAGGGAGACAGGGCATCCTTGCCCACCAGCTGGACGATCTCATTCAGACTGGCCTCGCTTTGCAGCAGGCTCATGGCCGCCGTGCGGTTCTGCATAAACTCCGGTCCCAAGTTCTCATCAAACCAGGGCTTCAGAGAGTCCAGATACAGCGAGTAGGAATTGAGCCAGTTGATGGCGGGGAAATGCCGCTTGTAGGCAAGGGAGGAATCCAGCGCCCAGAACACCTTGACGATTCGCATGGTGGCCTGGGAGACCGGCTCAGAGAGGTCGCCGCCCGGAGGGGATACGGCACCCACAGCGGTCAGGCTGCCCCGGCGCTCGTCAGAACCGATGCACTCCACAGAGCCGGCGCGCTCGTAGAACTGCGCAAGGCGGGAAGCAAGGTAAGCGGGGTAACCCTCTTCACCGGGCATCTCCTCCAGTCGACCGGACATCTCACGCAGGGCCTCAGCCCAGCGGGAGGTAGAGTCGGCGATAACGGCCACGTCGTAGCCCATGTCCCGGAAATACTCGGCGATGGTGATGCCGGTGTACACACTGGCTTCACGGGCAGCCACAGGCATATCGGAGGTGTTTGCAATCAGAACTGTCCGCTTCATCAAAGACTCTCCGGTACGGGGGTCTTTCAGTTCGGGGAATTCCCGCAGGACGTCGGTCATCTCGTTGCCGCGTTCGCCGCAGCCAATGTAGACCACGATATCCACGTCGGACCACTTAGCCAGCTGATGCTGCACCACCGTCTTGCCAGAACCGAAGGGGCCAGGCACGGCTGCGGTACCACCCTTGGCAATGGGGAACATGGTGTCAATGACCCGCTGGCCGGAGCACAGCGGCCGCTTGGGGGGATATTTATGCTGATAGGGCCGGCCCACGCGGACAGGCCACTTCTGCATCATGGGCAGTTCCACTTCCCGGCCGTCATCCGTGGTCAAGGTAGCGATGGGCTCCAGAACCGTGTAATCCCCCGCCGGGGCAATCTTGGTAATGGTGCCGTGCATCGTGGGAGGCACCATGATCTTATGGAGCACCACCTCGGTCTCGGGAACCGTACCCAAAACGTCACCGCCGATGACCCTATCTCCGACTTTCGCAACAGGTGTAAAGGGCCATTTCTTGTCATGGTCAATGGCCGGAACCTCCACGCCGCGGGTGATATTGGGGCCCACCTTCTCCACGATCTTCTCCAGCGGACGCTGGATGCCATCGTAAATGCCTTCGATCATGCCGGGGCCCAGCTCCACGCTCATGGGGGCGCCGGTGGTGACCACCTCGGCGCCGGGGCCCAGTCCGGAGGTTTCCTCATATACCTGGATGGAAGCGGAATCCCCCTTCATGGTCAGGATCTCGCCAATCAGCCGCTGGGGGCCGACACGGACCACGTCGGACATATTGGCGTCCGCCAGGCCCGTGGCAACCACCAACGGTCCGGATACTTTCACAACTTTACCGCTCAAATTGATTCGACCTTCTTTCAGGATAAATTCGCCAGAAGGAATCGGAAAGCCGGCTCTCCCCCCACTACAGCCGGGGCCCTCTGCTTTCCTCTGTGGATCTGCCGCCAGAAAAATGCCCGCAAACAGGCATCGGCGGCTCTGCTCTCTTACAGGATATCCGCGCCCACAGCACGCTCAATAGCCCGCTGGATATTGTCCCGGCCGATGCCAAGGGAACCCTCCCGGCCCGGAATCAGGATGATGGCCGGCCGCAGGTCGTCCTTATACCGCTCTAGCACATCAGGCATATCCTTTGCAAGCTGTTCTGTCAGATAAATCACCGCGCAGTCAGCCTTGGCCAGGTCGTGCACCGTTTTCTTCGCCTCTTCCACAGAAGTGACGGGATAGGTGCTCAGGCCCAGCGCCCGGAACCCCATTACGGACTCCCAGTCGCCCACCACGGCGATCTGATACGTTTTTGCCATACGCACACCGCCTTACACGTAGCTCTGCCGCAGCCGGGAACGGATGACCTCGGCGGGCAGCCCCGCCCCGCGTCCCATCAGCAGGATGCGCAGGTTGGTATACTCCGTCTCCCGGGCCGCCAGATATCCCACCAGCGGCGCTTCTCCAAAGGGGACAAACTGGGCGTCCGCCAGATAATCTGAAACGGCGTCATCGCAAAGCTTTTCAAATTCTGTCAAGCTTCCGCCCTTCACAGCTTCCGCAGCAACTTCCGCCGCCTTCTGGAAGCGGGTCGGGCCATACAGCTCCGTAAGGCCCGCGCCCCGGTTGGCGGAGACCTCCAGCAGCTGATCTGCCGAAAGCTCGCCGCCCTCCAGCAGAACACCCCGCAAAAACTCCGGACCCTTGCCCATTCGCAGTGTCCGCACCAGCGTTCGCAAATTGGCGGCATCGATCTGGGTTTGGACGTAGCCTTCCAGGAAGGCGCTGCCGGTGGATTTCGCCACCTCGGCCAGATCCCGGTAGCACCAGCGGTCCAGCACGATGTCGCTCAGCTGCGGGTCCTGGGTAGTGTTCAGTACCTCCCGGGCTTCAGTAACCGCCTCCGCCAGAATGGCCGGCAGAGCATCCAGCTGCCCGGTGCGCACCGCCTCTTTCAACTCCGCCACTGGCACGCGGCCAAGATCCATCAGCATGGAATCGGCATCGGTGCCCATGGCCTCCGCCTTCAGCAGAGCCTTTACATTGTGATAGTCATACTTCAGTTTGAAACTGTCGATATACCTGGGGTCCGGCGCACCGTCGGCCAGATCCTTCAGCGTCTCCTCCCGGGCGGCGGAGAGGGCGGCGTCCATTGCCGCCGGGTCCGCCGGGTCCAGTTCCGGATACCCGCACTCCTGCAGGATCTTCACCGCATCCTCGTTGCTTTTGGCCTCCAGCACCTGCTCCATCCGCTCCCGGGTCAGCAGGCCGCTCTCCATCGCTTTCACCCGGGCGGAGATCACCAGGTAATCGGTGTCTTTGATTTTCTTAGACAAGAAACACCCTCCTCGTCATCCCTCCGGAAACAGCTTCTTCGCCACTGCGCCCGCGGTCTCAGTCCGCTGCAGGCGCACCAGGGTATCAAAGGTGCAGTTGATTTCCACCCGGCCATTGACCAGGATGAAGCCACCCTGAATGGGCCGGGTCTCCTCTGCCAGGGTCAGCGCACCGTTCTTGAGACGGCTGTTGGCCGCCTTCACCGCAGCGGCGCCCACCCGCTCCCGGTCCCCGGGGGCAAAGATCACGCTGCCCTTGCCGTCCGGTGCCGCCTTTACCAGCAGATCCGCCAGCACATCTGTGTATTGCTCCTGGGGAAGCGTGCAAAGCGTCTTGAGAGCCAGTTCATAAGCCTGCTCCACCATCTCCTGGCGGGCGGCCAGCGTCACCTTCCGGGCCTCCATCTGGGCCACGCTCACGAGACGCTCCTCCCGCTCCGCGGCGGCTTTCTCGCTGCGGGCTGTGAGGCTTGCCCGCTCCGTCTCCGCCTGGGCACGGTACTGCGCGGTGATCTGCTCCGCCTGCTCCTTGGCATCCGCCAGCAGACGGTCGATCTCCTCCTGGGTCTGCGCGTCGATCCGGGCCGTGATTTTTTCGATTCCGTTCATTGTGGTCTCCCCTTTCCCCGGGGTCAGCCGCTGATATTGATGATCATCAGCATAGATGCAAGCAGGGACAAAATGGCGTAGAACTCCACGGTGATGCACAGCACCATGCCCTTGGACCAGTCATCCGGCTTCTTGGCCAGGATGTTGATGGAACCGGCAGCCACACGGCCCTGGGCAATGGCGGAGAACAATCCGCCCAGTGCCATGGGCAGGCACGCCGCGAAGTACTGCAGTCCCTGCTGCACGGTCAGATCCGGCAGGCCGTTGCCGCCCAGGAGGCCCATGCTGTAAATGGCGAAGAACCACACCACCAGGCCGTACAGGCCCTGGGTGCCGGGAATCACCTGCAGGATCATAACTTTACCGAACTTGCTGGGGTCCTGGCACAAAAGGCCAGTGCCCGCCTCACCGGCGATGCCGGTGCCCTTTGCGGAACCGATACCAGAGAGGACCGCCGCCAAACCAGCGCCCAGCAGCGCCAGAGCCAAACCACCGAATGCCTCAAAGAATCCCATGATGAATTTCCTCCTCAGACGTTTTCAATGTCCACGTATTTTGTATTGATTGCCAGGGGACGGAAGGGCTTGCCGCCGTCCTCATAGAACTTTCCGAAATACTCCAGGCACTGGAGCCGCAGGTCATGGACGTAGCAGCCCAGCAGGTTCAGAGCAAAGTTCAAAGCGTTGCCCGCCATGGAGATGATAATGAACACCACGATGTTGCCGGGAATGGCGCCCAAAGTGTTGAACACCTGGGCAATGACGCTGCCCGCCAGCATCAGTGCCATCAGACGGGAGTAGGACAAAATGTCTCCGAAATACCCGGTGATATGGTTATACAGCGAGGCAAAGATTCCCGTGATCTTACCAAATCCCTTGCCGGTGATCAGCGGTCCCGCCACCACCAGCACAAGGCCGGCATAGAGCACCAGGTTCGTGACCTTCAAAACCATCAGAGCGATGCCCGCAAACACCACCCACCAGGTGACTTCCTCAAAAACTGCGTCCAGGACTTGGCCCTTTTTCAGCTTCTGTACGAAGCTGATGACCATGCCGGTGACGATCTGTACAAAGCCCAGGCACATGGCACCCACCAGAATCATCAGCGTATCATCCAGCGGTGTGAACAGCGCCGGCAATGCAAAATCCCGTCCGGTGGCCAGCTTCACCAGCTGCGTCAGGAAGTCTCCGAAAAAGCCGCCGGTGACCGCTCCCATAAGGAATGTGGTAACACCGCACAGCGTCATCAGGTTGAACAGATTCCCGGCAGTTCCCTTGGGCCGGTAAGTGCGGGTAATAAGAATTCCGGCCAGAATCATCAACAATCCATACCCCATGTCTGCCATCATCACGCCGTAGAACAAAATGAAAAACGGCGCCATCAGCGGGTTGGGGTCCACATTGTCGTAAGCCGGCAGCGAATACATCTCCGTCACCATATTCAGCGGGCGGGTCAGCCAGTTGTTTTTCAGCTGTATCGGAACCTCCGAATACTCCTCCGGGGTGGGGTCTTCCGCCTCCCAGGCACATCCCTCCTTTTCCAGCAGGGCCTGCACCTTCTGCATGCTGGCCGCAGGTGCCCATCCTTCAAAGAAAGCGATCGTTCCATCCGTCAGAATCCGCTGGGCGGAAGTCTCCTCCGCCGCCTCCGCCGCCAGACGATCTGCATACACCCGCAAGGCGTCCCGCGCTTCACCGTTTGCGGCGATAGCCGCCGCCGCATCCTCCTGTGCTTTGCGGTTTTCCGCCAGTGCCTGGCTCACAGACGTCAGGTTTGCGTCCGCCGTACCGGTAAGCCCCTGGAACGAGACGGCGCTAAAGCTGAAGGGCCGCAAACACTCCATCACGGCCTCCTCATCCTGGCGGAGACACACCAACAAACAGTACTTCTGCTGCTTATCGCTGCTGATCTCCAGCAGCTCCGCCGCCAGATCTCCAAAAGACACCTGAAGCTCACCCACGTTGACACCCGCAGGCACCACACCCGGGCGGAACAACACATGCTCCGTACCGGACAGCTCCAGCGGCATGTCCATGGCCTGCCACGGCAGCAGAGACGCCTGTCGTGCAACCAGACGGTTTTCCTCGCTCTGGAGGCGGGTCAGCGTCTGGAGCTGCTCCCCGACCTCCCGGCTGACCGCCTGGGCCCGCTCCGCCGTCCCGGCGCTGAGAAACGCCTCTTCCGAGATGGGATGGCGCTTGATGAACAGTCCGTCCTTCAGCCCGGCATAGCGTCGGATGGCATCCAATGCAGTGTTCACATCGTTGATTTCACTTTTGGTGTCCGCCAGACGGGAGGAGCCTCGCTGCAGCAGTGCGGACCAGGCCGGGTCTTCCAGGAGGCCGTCCGGTTCGCTGATCTCCACGCAGCCCAAACGCAAAAGCGCCCGCAAAAGCGCTTCCCGCCGGTCCGCCATGGCCATGACGCGGAGCTTTTTCATTTTTACAATGGCCATATCAGTCCTCCACTATCCTTCCGACAATAAACTCGGCGGCAGATTGCAAACGGCTCTCTGCTGCCCGGCGCAGGGCGTCGCCGTCCTCCTTCGCAGAAGCGGCGATCTGCGCGGACCGCTGTGCAGCTCGCTCCTCCGCCTGCCGCAGAAGCTCCGCTCCTTTGGCGGCCTCCTCTGCGCGCATTTGTTCCAAGAGCGCAAGACCATCCCGCTGGGCCGAGGCCAGCATCTGCTTTGCCTCAGTTTCCGCGGCAGCCCTGCGCTCCTTGTTTTTCCGCTCGACTTCCGTAACTTTCTCGACTGCTTTCAGGGACATTGTTCTCACCTTCTCTCCCGCCATGCAAATCTTCTGTTTTGATTGTTGATGCGTTGTCACCCTGATTCCGTGGAAAGTCCTTTTATCCCAGGAATCAGCCGGCAGCCAGCCGCCGACCTCAGTCTGCCAGCTCCCCGTATGGTTTTAGTATAGGTCAGCCCAGTAACCAATGCAAGAAATTTTTGCGTCTCCTTTACGGAAATCCATCTTTTTCACAAAAATAAAAAAATTTTTTGGTTATAAAAAATTTTTCTGTTTTTCAGGCTGGTGCATTTGCTATTGTAACCGCTCCCACAGGCCTCATACCATAGGATTGGAAAAAACGGGCGGCTCAGCTTCCCTGAACCGCCCGCATATCAATCCTGCTGTTTTGACCGTTCCAATTCCGCAGCCAATGCCTCCAGCTCTTTCCCCGCCTGATCCATGGCCCTGGGAAGCTGCGTGAGATTGACCTCGACCTTCCGCAATTCCCCGGTCACATGGGTCGCCGTGGCATCGAAGATGGTCATCAATTCCTGATACCGGCGGCGGAAATCCTCTGTGATCCGCTCCAGCCTGGAAACGGTCTCACTTTCCAGATCAGCGGCTCGTTTCCGGGCCTCGCACTCAATGGCACCGATCTGTTCCCGGAACTGAGCATATGCCTCGGCGTCAGGCCGCAGCGCCTGCACCTCTTTTTCCAACTGATCCTTTTCCCTGCTCAACTGTTCCACCTCAGGCTTGAGCGGTTCCAACGCCTCTCGGGCCGCACACTCACGCCCAAGCGCCTCTTCCATCTGATCCCGCTGAGCGCTCAGCTCCTGCACCTGCGCCTGTGCCTGCTCCAGCTGTGTCCGCAAATCCTCAAGCTGCGTATGGAGGCTGTCATTTTCCTGCTGGAGCCGCTCCTGCTGCGCAGTTGCTTCGCGGGCGGCCTCCTCTATATAATTGATGACGTCCTGCTTGGCAAATCCGCCAAAGGCGACACTTTTAAAGGTGTTGTTCTCCATTGATCCACCGCTTTCTTCCAGTTGATATTTCAAAGTCACTTTAGCACAGAATGGGTCTATTTACAAGCCTTGCAAAAATCCGAAAAAAGTTTTCAAATTTTTTCAAAAAAAGCTTGCATTTCAAAACAAGGCATGCTATTATAATTAAGCTGTCTGTAAGACATGCGGTACGCGCCCTTAGCTCAGCTGGATAGAGCGTCTGGCTACGGACCAGAAGGCCGGGGGTTCGAATCCCTCAGGGCGTACCAGAAAACCCGCTGATTTCTTTGAAATCGGCGGGTTTTTTGCAACTTTTTTGAGTCTTTCGATTTTTTTGACCCATTCAATGACCCATTCGCGAAAAAATCCAGCCGGAACTATCGGACGATTTAAGCCTGGAACTACAGCTTCATTTTCATAAATTGACCCATTTTATTTGCAGCCTCCTGCTGCATCTTCGTCGTGACATGTGTGTATGTGTCGAGTGTAAATCCTGATGAACTGTGTCCCAGGATTCCAGACAATGTTTTGATGTCTACACCATTTTGCAGAGCAAGCGTGGCAAATGTATGCCGCAGGTCATGAAACCGGCAGTCTTCCAAACCAGCTTCTTTCAGCAGTTTTTTGTGGATTCTGCCAACTGCATCCGGATCGTACATGGTTCCGGTTACAGGCGACGGAAACATATATGGGTTTTTGGGATGTTGACTGTGTTCCTCCAGCAATAAGTCTACGGCTTGCTTGGGGACCACAATTCGGCGAATAGAGTTACGGGTCTTCGGTGGAGCCACCTCGATTTCTCCATCTCTTCTGGAGACTGATTTTGTCACTGAGATGCTGCATTGTTTGACATCCAGGTCACTCCACAGAAGCGCAAGTAACTCTCCCCTGCGCAGCCCACTGGTCAACTCCAGATAAAACATGGGTAATACATGGTGCTCTGCTGCTGCATGTAGATAAGATGAAACTTGGTCTGGCTGAATGACCTTCATCTCTCTTTTTTCAATCTTGGGCGGTTTACAGTCATCAGTAGGGTTCTTTGGAATGATTCCTTCCCTTACCGCCTGACTGAAAGAACAGTGCAGCAGCATATGAATGCTTCTGACGGTCTTGGAACTTAATCCGGGGTCAAAGTTTCCCGGCTTGCGGATTTTGCCGTTTATTCGCAGATCCTGATAGAGCTGCTGGAGCCGAAGTCCGGTGAGCTGCTCAATTGGCAAATCTCCAATTCTTGGAGACACAATATCTTTCAGAAAGTATTTGTATTGAATTTGGGTGCTCTTCCGAAGGTTTGGTTTTGAATAGATCTCATACCAGAGATCCAGCCACTCACCTACTGTGTACGATTTTTTCTCGACCAATCCATGATCAGCAGTCTCCTGCATTTGCTGTGAAGCTATCTTTTTTTCAGCCGGCACTTCCTCTTGACTTTGTTGCTGTTCTTGCAATTGCATCGCTTCACGCAACTTATTTTTGCATTCAGTCTGTGTCTTGGCCAAGACGTTCCGATATATGAACTTTCCGGTTTCTTCGTCTCTTCCGACTGTATATCGGCCTTCCCATCTCCCATCTTTACGTTTTCGTATGCTTCCTTCTCCCCGAGCTCTTCTCCTTGCCATTGTTTCAGCCTCCTAGTCTTTAAAAGACTCCCAAGGTAACTCTTTCATCGATCCATGAAAGGAGCCTGTCCTTGGGAACTACAATTCTGCTGCCGACCAGCATGGCAGGAAATTTCTTTTGATGCGCGAGCTCATATGCACTGGAGCGGGAGATATTGAGGGCCGAAGCTACTTGCGGAATCGTAAGCATAATCGGTAATTCATCGATGGACTTGTAGCATTGATTTGACAAGCTGCCCAGCTCCCTTCTTTTTCATTCAATCGTTCATTTTCATATGCCATACTTCAAGGGGCGAGGAACAAGGGTTCCTCGCCCCTTTGATAACATTCAGCCATGACCGTAATTTTTTTGAAGTTTCATTACACTTCCTGATCTGATCATGACTGAATGGAATTATGTAACATGCAATTCAGCCCTATTCGACACTACTCCCCGAGCTGCGGGCGACGTACGAACCGGCGGTTGGCTCCGCCCTCCGGGAATCCCACCCCTCCGAGGATCGCTCCGAGATGCCACCATTTCTGGATGAACATAGAGTACCATTATAGGTTTGCGGGGTCATTGCAAGACAACTTGCCAAGGTTGTTTTTGGCTGGGTGGACCCGCTTTGCACCTTTTTGCCGTCGTTTATAGAACAGGCAGAGGAAAAAATCTTTTGCTGTTCTACAGATGGTCTTCGCGCACCCGCCGCATCGCTTCCCCCCTTTTTTATCAGGGGGCCCGCAAACTGATGTTGTTCGCTGTCGGATATTTAATTTTCGAGGTACACTTGATCAGTGCCAGTTTCAGCGTTTGATTTTCAGAAGGGTCTTAAAATACCCTTCACTATCTCATGTGGGGAATCTCGCCCAGTATCTGATCGGTGAGGGTGGTGAGCATCCACCAGACTCGGCCTTCCGCCTCCCGGAGCATAGGCAGCAGCTTTTCACAGTAGGCGGAGATGTTGAAACTGTTTTCGCCCTGTTCCTCCAGCCAGATCTGCACATCATCTCCAGAGATGTCCCAGCCATCGTCGGTGCGAAGGCCGATGTTCTGGGAGGGCTGACGGCCCACAAGGATGTTCCAGTGCTCCAGCACCTCCTTGGTGGCGTGCTTCTGGAAGTAGACCAGCTCAAACAGCTTGACCTTGTCACCCTCCGGGGTGAGGATCAGCTCGTACTTCTCGCCGTTGAAGCCCATCTCAAAAGAGATTTCATCAAAAACCAGATTCAGGGTTTCCTGCATTTGGGCCACGAGTTCTGCGCCGCGGGTATGGTCTTTGTCCTCGTCCATCATCTGGCGCAATTCTGCTTCCATCTCGGCAAAGGTTTCCCACCAGTTCTCTGTCCGCTCCCGGAAGCACTCCGAAAACTGCGGCAGGGAGATGCCCTTCTTGCACGAGTCGATCAGTTCCATGGTGTCCTCGTCACCTGGGCGGGCCTCCAATGCCTTTTCAAAGTAACGAAGAGCCCTGCCCTCCTGATCCAGATAGTAATAGGAATAGCCCATGCGAAAGTTCCAGTAGTACCGCACTTCCAGCCGCTCCCGCACCGTACCGGGGCGATCAATGGTATATCCCCCCAGCGATTCCAGTCTTCTTTGAAATTCCTCGCTCCGAAGTAAGGCAATCAGCTTTTGAACCATTGGCGTATCCCACGCACTGTCCGGAATCAGCAGGTCATACTGCTCGGTACAAATGGGAAGGAATTCCAAGGCATATAGTTTGGCCGCCGACCAAATGCCCATACCAGCATCTCCGCTTCCGGATGCGATCTGCGCCGCCACAGCCGTGTGTGTAAATTCTTCCCGGTCATATCCATATATCGTTTTACCTTCCAGCCCCTCTCTCTTACAGAGAAAATCAAACAGGATTCTGGTTCCGCTCCCCTTCTGACGGTTGACATAGGAGATTCCGTCCCGCCCCAGGTCAGAGAATCTCTCAATGCCTTTGGGATTGCCCGCCGGAATCATCAGCCCCTGCGTACGTCCCACGCACTCCACAAGACGAACGCCGCCCTGAGGGAAGTATTTTCTGATGAAGGACGAATTGTAGGAGCCGTCACGCTCATCCAGCAAATGTACTCCAGCCATATGTGCTTCTCCCCGGCGGACAGCCATAATGCCTCCCATGGAACCCACATGCGAGGAGCTCAAAAAGCATGCCCCATCCTGTCGGAACAAATCTGCCAATTCATCCAACAGAGGATCGTGGCTGCCGATGGCCACCAGTGTCCGCTGCAACTCCTCCATGGGCCGCAGAAGCTGAACCTCCACCGTCTGGCCGGCCTCATAGCCCTCTGTTCCCTGAGGCACCTCCAAGATCCCATCCGCCTTCACAAAGGACGTCACCACACCGCTTCCCCGGTTCAGCGGCGAAGCCATGAGCCTCCCTCCTACATTTCCCATGCGAACCCGGATAAACTCCTGGTATTTGAGCCCTGACAACACACTTCGCGACAGCACGGCTTCCACCCGGTCCTTCTGTACCTGACTGTGTCCGGTCAGGTGTTCCATCAGCGGCTGCAAAATCTCCCGAAGAATCAGAATCCCCGAAACGGGATATCCGGGAACACCCAAAATGGGAACCGCTCCCTTCAACCCCAAAATCGCAGGCTTCCCGGGTTTGATGGCAATTCCATGGCACACGACTTTCCCGATGTTCTCAATGGCCTGACAACTGTAGTCCTCCCGTCCGGCCGAGGAACCGGCGTTGAGCAGTACGATATCGCACGCTTGTGCCGCCTGCTCCACGCGGCGCTGGATCTCCTCCAGACAGTCTTTCGTAATGGGGTATACCTTGGGGACCCCGCCAAATTCCGCAACCATGGCTGCAAAGATGGTGGAGTTGAAGTCCATGATCTCTCCGGGAGCAGGGTTGGTGCTGGGCGGTATTGTCGTCTCCCCCATCCACCTTGGAAACGGACAGGTACGTACTTCTTACGGCATGGTTCCTGTCCCCATGCCGGCCACCGTGAAATTGCTGGAGGGAATTCCCTGTTACTGCGGAGACATTCAGGGGGAGCTCTGCACCCCGACGGGTGCCGCTCTGCTGGCACGGTTTGGAAAAGAATTCTGCGCCATGCCCCCAATGACGCTGCTTTCAACCGGCTGCGGTATGGGGACAAGGAAATATCCCGCAGCAAATTGTGTCCGCGCCTTTTGGGGAGAACGCAACGATCAGGGCAGGCCGGCGATTGTAGAGTTGTGCTGCCATATTGATGATATGACAGCAGAGGCACTGGCCTATGCTGGTGAACGGCTTCTTGCTTTGGGCGCTCTGGATGTCACATCCGCTCCCCTAGTGATGAAAAAAGGCCGCGCCGGTATCCTGTTCACGGTCCTCTGCAAGCCGGCAGATGAGGAACGGATCGCACACGCAGTTTTGCGGGAAACCAGCACCAGCGGCATCCGTGTTCGTCATTGCAGCAAGTACATTTTAACCCCCTCCATTCGTACAATCGAAACAAACTACGGCTCCATCCGCATAAAATGTGCGGATGGAGCGGGAATCCACCGGGAAAAGCCGGAGTATGAGGATGTTGCAAACGCTGCGCGCCAGACATCCGTCCCCTTCCAGCAGGTATGGGAAGATGCCCTATTCGCTGCACAGAACACACGCCAGCAAGATGTCTCTCCCATGGAATTGAGCCGATAATCCACAGACTTTGGCAAAGGAGTATGCACGATGAGTCGATTGGAAGTAAAAATACCAGGGCATGCTCAGGAAGTTGTTGAGCAGCTGTACCGGAATATGGAACGCCGCATTTCTGCCAGCCCTCCCGGATTGTGCCCGGTAGATATGGCACTGAATTTCTTGAACCTGTGCCAGGCACAGACCTGCGGGAAATGCGTCCCCTGCCGCATCGGATTGGCGCAGCTGTCCGGCATGCTGCGTGAGGTACTGGACGGAGAACCGGACCTCAGTATTCTGCGCCGAATCGAAACAACGGCTCAGGTCATCGCAGATACCGCGGACTGTGCCATCGGAATCGACGCCGCCCAATTGGTTCTCATGGGGCTGCATGGATTTGGCAGCGACTATGAAGAACATATTTCTCACCATCGCTGTCTGGGCAGCCTGCACAATCCGGTACCATGCGTGGCACTTTGTCCCGCCGGTGTGGATATTCCGGGTTACATTGCACTGGTTCGCCAAGGCAGATACACTGACGCAGTGCAGCTGATTCGCAAGGACAATCCCTTCCCCACCGCATGTGCCTACATCTGCGAGCACCCCTGTGAAGCCCGCTGCAGACGCAGCATGGTAGATGACGCCATCAACATCCGGGGACTGAAACGATATGCGGTAGATCACGCCGGCGATGTTCCTCAACCAAAGCCAATGGCTCCCACCGGAAAGTCCGTTGCCATCATCGGCGGTGGACCGGGGGGACTTTCGGCCGCATATTATCTGGCAATCATGGGGCACAAGGTAACGGTTTATGAAAAGCAAAAACAACTGGGAGGCATGATGCGCTACGGCATCCCCAGCTATCGCTTTCCCCGTGCAAAGCTGGACGCGGAGATCTCCTCCATCCTATCTCTGGGAATTGAGGTCCACACAAACATTACCGTAGGCGCGGACATTTCTTTTGATCAGCTGAAAGAAAAATACGACTGCCTGTATCTGTCCATTGGCGCCCATACGGACAAAAAAACCGGCATAGAAGGGGAAAACAGTCAGGGTGTCATCTCTGCCGTAGAACTGCTGCGTAGAATCGGAGATGATGAAATGCCGGATTTCACCGGTCAAAATATTGTCGTCATCGGCGGCGGGAACGTCGCTATGGATGTAACACGCAGCTCCATTCGCTTGGGTGCCGCAAAGGTTACCTGCGTTTACCGGCGCCGGACGGAAGATATGACCGCCCAAAAGGAGGAAGTGGAAGGGGCCATCGCTGAGGGCGCCGCTATTCTAACCTTGCAAGCCCCCCTGCGAATTGAGGCAAATGCGCAAGGACACGTAACCGCTCTTTGGACACAGCCGCAAATCGCCGGTGAAATGGACCAGCAGGGCCGCCCGCGTCCAACCGCTTCTTCTGAGGCTCCCTCGCGAATCCCGGCAGATACCATTATCGTGGCGATCGGGCAGGGAATCGAAACCCACGGGTTCGAACAAAGCGGCATTAAAATCCAGCGCGGCGGAAGATTGCAAGCCGCGCCTGACACACAGATGCCGGACGTGGATGGCGTATTTGCCGGTGGCGACTGTGTCACCGGCCCCGCTACCGTGATCCGGGCGATTGCGGCAGGTAAAGTTGCCGCTGCCAATATTGATGAATACTTGGGCTTTCACCACGATATCGAGACAAGCGTCCAGGTTCCTGTCCCCAGCTTTGCAGATTTACGCCCCAGAGGCCGTGTCAACGCCAATGAACGGGATGCGTATGAGCGGAAAGGTGACTTCCAGTGCATTGAGTGCAGCATGACCGAGGAAGAAGCAACACAGGAAGCCTCCCGCTGCCTTCGCTGTGATCATTTCGGATATGGTAGTTTTAAGGGAGGTCGAGTGGAAAAATGGTAAACATCAATGTGAACGGAAAAGACCTGTCCGTAACCAGCGGTACTACGATCCTGAAAGCAGCGGAACAGTCCGGGATTCCAATTCCGCATCTTTGCTTTCTAAAAGAGATCAATGAGATCGCAGCCTGCAGAATGTGCGTTGTAGAAGTTGAGGGAACAGAAAGGCTCGTCCCCGCCTGCAACACAGAGGCCATGGAAGGTATGGTCATTCACACCAACTCTCCCCGGGTCCGCCAAGCCCGAAAAACCAACTTACGTTTAATCCTCTCTCAGCACAATTCAAACTGTACCGTCTGTGTCCGTAGCGGAAATTGTGAGCTTCAAAAACTGTCTCATGACCTGAACATTCACTTTCAGCCCTATCCGGTTCATTTGGAACGATCACATGTGGATCTGACGGCTCCTATCGTCCGGGAGGCCAGCAAATGCATCAAGTGCATGCGGTGTGTCCAGGTCTGTAATAAAATCCAGGGAATGAACATCTGGGACGTTACCGGCACCGGTTCCCGGACGACTGTGGATGTATCCTATAACCGCACGCTGAAAAGCACAAGCTGCACCTACTGCGGACAGTGCGTGACCCATTGTCCCACGGGCGCCCTGACCGTGCGGGATGATACCAACCGCGTCTTGAGAGCACTCGCCGATCCTGAAATGACAACGGTTGTCCAGGTTGCCCCTGCCGTCCGGGCCGCTTGGGCAGAAGCGTTTAACCTCTCCCCCAAACTGGCTACCACCAAACGCCTTGTCGCTGCTCTCAAGCGGATTGGGTTTGACTATGTGTTCGATACCAACTTTGCCGCTGATCTGACCATCATGGAAGAGGCCAGTGAATTTGTCGAGCGGTTTACACACCGTGGAAAGTACCGATGGCCGATGTTTACTTCCTGTTGTCCCGGTTGGGTGCGGTTTGTAAAAACACAATATCCGTCTTATGCAGGAAATCTCTCCACTGCAAAATCCCCGCAGCAAATGTTTGGTGCGGTCGTGAAAAGCTATTTTGCAGAAAAGATGAATCTCGACCCGCATAAGATCTTCGTCGTTTCCATCATGCCTTGCTCTGCCAAAAAAGCAGAAAGTGAGCTTTCCTCCATGAAAGATGCCTGCGGAGACCCCGACGTGGATGTTGTGCTGACAACACGGGAAATGAACCGGCTCTTCCGAAGCGACCTCATGATTCCATCAGATTTGGAGGAGCAGGAATTTGATAGCCCCCTGGGAACCAGTTCCGGCGCAGCTGCGGTCTTTGGCGCCACCGGCGGTGTTATGGATGCCGCCTTGCGGAGCGCATTCTATCTGGTAACCGGAAAAAACCCGAACCCGGATGCTTTTTCCAAGATTCGCGGCTGCAAACCCTGGAAAGAAGCAACATTCACAATTCCTGGTGCCGGTGATATCCGCGTCGCGGTTGTCAGCGGCCTTGCCAATACACGCAAATTGATGGAGGCCGTGGATTCCGGCAAGGCAGACTATGACTTTGTAGAAGTTATGGCATGCCCCGGCGGCTGTGCCGGCGGCGGAGGGCAGCCCATCCGCGAGGGAGCAGAGCTTGCTACATCCCGGGGAAACCTGCTCTGGAAGCTGGACGCCAAATCAGAAATTCGCTTTTCACATGAAAATCCGGATGTACAAGCCCTGTACAGTGAATTTCTCAAGAAGCCTCTTGGTGAGCTGTCTCATCACTTACTGCATACAGAGCATGATGCAAATGAGCTGTAAGCGGTGAAAAAGCCCACAGACCATCCCTTCTGCGCTGCGTAGGATGGCCGTACTATTTTATGCCATTTTCTGCCCCGCGCCGGGAAATGTCCGCCGTTTGGTAATTGCAGGCTGCACCCCAAAAAGCTGTTCAAGATGATGTGGGGACACCATCAAATTTTCCTGTAGTTCCCGAAAAAACCGCTTGATGGAAACTCGCGTTTCCCTCCTTGTGCTTTTTGTCAAAAAAGGGTACAATTATTTTATCTCAACCAAAAGGAGTTCATCATGGGCAAGCGTTTGTATCGGATTCTGGGAAAGCTCCTGTACGTGGCACTGTTTGTCACGATCCAAGTAGCGGCACTGATCGTTATGTTTCTCTTCTTCCGGGATCAGTTCGCCTATTTCTATATTGTCTGCATGCTTCTTTCCTTGGGAGCCTCGATTCACATTCTGAACAACACCACCAGCAACCCTGCCTACAAAATTGCCTGGCTGATTCCCATTCTCCTCTTCCCCATCTTCGGCGGATTGCTGTATCTGCTGTTTGGAAAATACCGGATGACCCGGAAACAGCGCGCCGCCAGCCGGGCAATACGCGAACAGATCACCTCTATCATGGAACCGGAACACGCCGCTATGGAAGGTTTGGGACTGCAGGTGCCAGATGCGGCCATCCAGGTCCGTTATCTTCTGCGTGCCTCCGGGTCTCCGCCCAGCGGCCATACCCAAACAGAATATCTTCCGATTGGTGAGACATTCTTTGCTGCACTCCTGCGGGAGCTGGAAAAAGCGGAGTCCTTTATCTTTCTGGAGTATTTTATCGTTGAGGAAGGCACCATGTGGAACACCATCCTCGAGATTCTGGAGCGGAAGATCAAGCAGGGCGTGGAAGTCCGGCTGATGTATGACGACCTGGGCTGCCTGCTCACTCTGCCCCGCCACTACGACCGCCAGCTGCGGGAAAAGGGACTGCAGGTCTGCGTTTTCAATCCCTTCAACTCCATTCTCTCCCCTCGGTTCAATAATCGGGATCACCGTAAGATCTGCATCATCGACGGCAAGACCGGGTTCACAGGCGGCATCAACCTGGCAGATGAATATATCAATGCCTATGCAAAGCATGGCCACTGGAAAGATACCGGTGTGTGTCTCCGGGGCAGTGCCGTATGGGGCATGACTGTGCAGTATCTCGCTTTGTGGGGATTTGCCAGTGGGCGTGTGGATGCATTTTCCCATTACCGTCCTACCATCGGATGGGCGGAATCCATTCCGCATGATGGTGTGGTTCTCCCCTACACGGACCTTCCACTGGATGATGAGCTGGTAGGCGAAACCGCCTATCTGAACCTCATTCACCGGGCAAAAAAATACGTATATATCACCACGCCTTATCTGATCATCGACAATGAGATGATGACCTCCTTGTGCACCGCCGCCAAAGCCGGCATTGACGTACGAATCATTACGCCTCATATTCCAGACAAAAAGACGGTATTTTTCCTGACCCGGTCCTATTACGCACCGCTGCAGAAAGCCGGTGTCCACATCTATGAATACACCCCCGGATTCATCCATGCAAAGACTATGGTCTGCGATGACGAATACGCTATCGTAGGGACGATCAACCTGGACTACCGCAGTCTCTATCTGCACGTGGAGGATGCGGTGTGGATGTACCGCAGCAGCGCCGTCCATGACGTCAAAAAAGATTTTCTGCAAACGCAGGCGGTCAGCCAGGAAATGCACCCGGAAGATCTGGGCCGTATCGGATGGCTCAAGCAGATCTGGTTGGGAATTCTGCACGCATTTGCACCTCTGGTGTAATCCATCTGATCTGCATTTCCCCGACAGGTAATTCCCACCGGCCCTGATTACCGGTACAGCGCGTATACCGTGCAAAAAGCGGGCGTCTCCCCAGGAGAGACGTCCGCTTTGCATTTATTAAAATCCGCGTGCCTTTTTCGCCACCAGATTGGACACAGTCAGCATCACCAGAAGAGAGAAACACAGCCCATCTCTCTCCCCCTCTCAATCCTGATTTCTTTACAGGAACGTGTCATTCTCCTTGGGGTCGGTGAAGTTAGCCTCCAACATGGCCACGTGCGACAAAAACGCCTCATCATCAAAGTATTTGGCCTGCTTGGTGCACTTGCGGACACAGGCCTGGCACTTGATGCAGGTACCGGGTACGCTGGACGGGTCCTTCGGATCAATAGCCCCCATGGGACACATGCGGACGCAGGCTCCGCAACCGTTGCAGCGGCTGGCCTTTGTTTTGGGCTTTGCCTTCAGAAACTTGGCAGGCTGACCGTCCGTTCCCTTGGGCACGTAATAGGGCGCCGCCGGGTCACCGGGCACCTGAACAATCTCCGGGACGCCCGCCGCCTGCCGGACCTTGTCCGCTGCCTGGGCGGCGAAATCCTTGGCCTCGAAGAGGTCGCTCCAGCCGGGGCGCCCGTAGGCCAGTTCGTCCGTAAAAGCGTGCTGGGCCACAAAGGCACCGGCTGCCAGAGGACGGAATCCGTCTCCCACCAGCGTGGCACACAGCTCTGCCAGAGCGTTGTCATAGGAGCGGTTGCCAAAGGCCACCACAGCTACCGCCGGAGTGCCGTCTCCCCGCAGACCGTTTTGCAGCCAGGGCAGCAACTTGTTGGGAACCTTGCCCGCATAGGTGGGCGTCCCTGCCACCACCAAGTCTTTTTCTGTAAAGTGATAAACCTGTTCACGCGCTGCAGGAAGCGTGGTATCCACACTCTCCCAAGCTACCTCCAGCTGTGCAGCGGCGGCTTCCGCCACCGTCTCCACCACACGGCGGCAGCCACCGGTGGGACTCCAGTAAACCGCCCAGACCTTTTGAATCTCCATACGCTCTCTCCCTCTCTTTTGTATAGATGCAGGAAACGCAGGCGCCCCGGCAGGACGCCTGCGTTTTTTAAAGAGAAAAGTCAGCCTCGTTCAATTTTCCGGTATCCAGAGATGCCGGACGGGGCGGCACCCGTTTCATGGGATCATACTTGAAAGACCGGCAATGATCCTCTACCGGCATGATCCCTCGTTTCACGCAGGCCACTTCCCGCTCATTGATCTGCTGGCCCCGCTGACAGTATGCACACCGAGGCTCAATGTTTTTGCGAAACAGCATTCCAATTCCCCCTCAAACACACCATGCTCACATTCCGTAGAGCTGGACCTTGTCGTCCTCCACGGTGGCCCGGATCTGGGTGATGGGTGACTCATAGCTGTCGATGATCTTGGTGGCCATGGGGTCCTCCAGCTCCTTCTGGATAGTACGCCGCAGATTGCGGGCGCCATAGGTCCGGGAGAAGGACTTCTGGGTCAGCCAGACCACCAGTGCATCGTCATAGGTAAATGCGATGCCCTTGTCCTTCAAAGAGTCGACCAGCTCGCCCAGCATGATCCGGGCAATGGACTGGAAGTTCTCCTCACTGAGCCGGTTAAAGGTGATCACTGCATCCACCCGGTTGATGAATTCCGGCCGCAGGAACTGCTGCAATGCTTTCATAGCCCGGTCTGCATCCTGCTCGTTGGCGGTCCGGCCAAAGCCCACAGTACCCTCTTTGGTGGCACTGCCGGCATTGGAGGTCATGACGATGATAGTATTTTCAAAATTCACCTTCCGACCATGGGCATCAGTGATCTCACCGTCATCCAGGATCTGCAGAAGGACATTCAAAACATCGGGATGGGCCTTTTCGATCTCGTCGAAGAGCACCACGGCATAGGGCTTGCGGCGAATCTTCTCCGTCAGCTGGCCGGCCTCGTCATAGCCCACATAGCCCGGAGGTGAACCCACGATGCGGGAGACGGAGTGCTTTTCCATAAACTCCGACATATCCAGCCGGATCAGTGCATCCGGGGTGTTGAAAAGGTCACTGGCCAGCTGCTTGACCAGCTCCGTTTTGCCCACGCCCGTGGGACCCACGAAAATGAAACTGACCGGCTTGTGCTTGGGGCTGATGCCCACCCGGTTACGGCGGACGGCCGCCGACACCGCTGCAATGGCCTCATCCTGACCGATGATATGGGACTTGAGTCGGGTCTCCAGCTGGCTCAGGCGCTGGAATTCCTGCTCCCGGATCTTGGAGGCGGGAATCTTGGTCCAAAGCTCAATGACATGGGCCAGATTCTCCATGGACAGCTGGGGATCGCCCTTTTCCAGCAAAGCGTTGAGCTCTGTATTGAGCTGGAGTTCCTTGCTCTTGAGTTCCGCCATACGGGCATAATCGCCCTCAGCTTTCTCCTCTTTCTCCTCCAGCATGGTCCGCTCTTTTTCGTAGTCGTCCAGTTCCCGCTGGATTTCCATGCGGCGGGAGATGTCCGCATCCTTCAAATTCAAATCGGAGCATGCCTCGTCGATCAGATCGATGGCCTTATCCGGCAGGAAACGGTCTGTGATGTAGCGCTCAGAGAGCACCACCGCCTGGCGGAGAATCCCATCGGAGATCTTCACGCCGTGGTACTGCTCGTACTTGGGGGCAATGCCCTTGAGGATCTGGACCGTATCATCAATGGAGGGCTCGTTCACCGTCACCGGCTGGAAACGGCGCTCCAGGGCCGTGTCCTTTTCAATGGACTTGCGGTATTCATTGAACGTAGTGGCGCCGATCACCTGGATCTCCCCCCGGCTCAGGGCGGGCTTCAAAATATTGGCAGCGTTCATGCTGCCCTCGGCGTCGCCGGCTCCCACGATATTGTGGACCTCATCGATCATGAGGATGATATTGCCCAGCCGCTTGACCTCATCGATCAATCCCTTCATACGGCTTTCAAACTGGCCCCGGAACTGGGTGCCGGCCACCAGTGCCGTCAGGTCCAGAAGATGCACTTCCTTATCCCGCAGCTTAAAGGGCACGTTGCCGTCCGCAATGCGCTGGGCCAGTCCCTCAGCGATGGCAGTTTTGCCCACGCCGGGCTCACCAATCAGGCAGGGGTTGTTCTTCTGGCGGCGGTTGAGGATCTGCACCACCCGTTCGATCTCTTCGGTACGGCCAATCACCGGGTCCAGCTTTCCCTCTTTGGCCTTCTGGGTCAGAGAGATGCAGTAATTCTCCAGGTATTTCCGCTTGCCGTTTTTGGGGTCCTTCCGGGGTTCTTTTTCCCGGCCACGGGAAGTTCCCTCCTCCCCGCCGGCGGATTCCCGGCCGCTCTCGCCGGAGAAGAGCCGGTTGAGGAACGGGAAAGTGGCGGTCTTGCCGTCTTCCTCCTCGTCGCTGCCCTCAGCATCTCCGCCGGGCAGATCCTCAATGTTCTCCACGCCGTTCATGGCCTGCATCATCTCGGAATTGAGCGTATCCAAATCCTCGTCGGAGATGCCCATCCGCTTCATCATATCGTCTACCTGAGGCAGTCCCAGGTCTTTGGCGCACTTTAAGCACAGGCCCTCGTTGATGGTCTTGTCTCCTTCTATTTTGGAAATAAAGACCACCGCCACATTTTTCTTACATCTGGAACAAAGTGTAGGCTGCATTGTGTAACCTCCATGCGCCCTCGGCGCCTTTCGAAATTTCAGCTCTCCCTGTCGGGAGGTCAGCCGGCGCTGCCCGCCGGCCGGGCGGTCTGGTTTCTCCGCCCGTCATTGCAGAAACGACAACGCGCTCAAAGGCGTGTGGGTCGTAAAGAATCTGAGAAGATGTGTCGCGGCCACGGTGTCCGTCTCAAAGGAAATCCCCAGCCGACGGGCAACCCAGATCACGAGGAACACCAGCAATGCGGCCTCAATCAAGCCGATGGCTCCGCCGCCGACACTGTTGGCAAAGTGCAGTCCCGGCAGCTTCAAAACCAGGTCCGTCGCTCGGATCAGCAGCTTCAGCCCCCACAGCAACAGCGTGAAGGAGAGCATATACAAAACACTGTAGATCATGGACTGGGCCATACTCTCCACCACGGCCATCGCGATGGACACTCCAGTGTCCTGTACCTTCTTCTGTGCCTGCTGCGCCAGGGATTCCCGCACATCCTGATCCAGTCCCATCAGACTGAGCAGGTCTTCAATGCCAAACGCATCTCCGTCCACTTCTTCGTCTGTCGGGTCGGTGGGCACCCCGTCCACCTGAGGAGCCTCACCGGCCTGTACCGCTACGGCGTCATCCACCTTTTCCTCAATATGGGATTGGATCAGCGGCGTAATCAGTTTGGCCGCCGGTGCCGAGAGCGTATTGGCAATGATCCCAGCCCCCACCAGAGCCACAATCACTGCAACCAGCCCTGCCAGAGCCCGAAACAATCCCCGGCGGGCACCAAATATCGTGAAAGTGACCAAAACGATTGCCACGATCATGTCCATTATAACAGATGTAGTCATACTTGCCTACCTTTTGCCGTGAAAACTTTTTGTGAACGTCTGTTCAATTTCTGCCGCTTATGGCAGGAACAGCCGGGCAGATTCCGATGCCAGCAGCAAAACCGAGCCGTCACTGCGCATCAGGATATCCCGGGCATATCCGGTATCCTCCAGCGTCGCATAAGTCTGCAGGTCCTGATTGTACACCTCCAGATGGTCGATGTACAGCACCGCAATATAGCGTCCGGCTGCCGACAGGCCCACAACTTCGTCGCTGATGTCCAGAGAGGCGATCTCCTCCCCTTTTTCATCCACCGTGACCAACCGGCCAAGGCTGCCGGACTGGTAACGGTTGAGCAGCAGCACGGTAAAGTCATCTCCGGCGGTGTCATACTCTCGGAGATACTCGTCGCCGTAGAAATAACTTCCCTCCACCGTGCCCTTGGAGTCCGCCAGTGTCAGCGCCGTATCCGATACGGTCACGATCTTTCCGTCCTGCTCGCTGATCTCCAGCACCAGGCCGTCCGAAACATCATAATCTGCAACGGGGTCCGTCTCTGTCAGGTCGTAGAGAACGATGTTGCTGACAAAAACGCTCTCCTCCTGTCCCAGTGTTACTGCCGCCAGGTATGCATCGTCATCCGTCACATAGGCATCGGTCACGAACCGCTGGGAGGAGCGGAAGGTAAACATCAGCTCGCCTTTGGCGTTGTATACGTCCACGGCCCCCTTGCAGTTGTCCCGCTCCGCAGTGACCGCCAGCCACCCGTTATCGTTGAGCGTCGCGGCCAGAAACGGCTCTGCCGGGTCTGCCGTCAGGTTCATCTGCTCCCCGTCACTGTCCACCACATGCAGCTCCGTGCCCCCCACATCGTAGGCAACGGCCCGGCCGCCGCCCACTGCCAGCGCCGGTGTGTTCATCTTTACACTGGTGGACCAGATCTCACCGCCATCCGCCGAGAGGACCTGCAAAGACGTATTGGACAGTACCACCAGCCGGTCCCCCAGCACCGCGAAGCGGTTGTTGGAAGACGCATCGTACTGGTACCCGGAATCGCTTTCCGCCTTGGTTTCCCCATACGTAAAATAGCGGCGCAGCACATCAAAGCCGGTGCCATCCCGGTACGCAGCCAGCAGAACCACTGCCAGCACCACTACCAGCACCACAAAGAAGATCAAAAAGCGGCGGAACCGATGGCTCTTCTTCTGCAGTGCTTCCTCGCCGTCGTCATCATTCCAGATGTCCTTTGTCGTATCAGCCATTGAGTCGCTCATCCTCATACCAAAGTCTTGTCAGGTACAATCCGCCGGGGGGCACCGTCGGTCCCGCCAAGGTCCGGTCCCCGCTCTCCAGGATGGCGGGAATATCCTCAGGAAGGAACTTTCCCTCCGCCGCATAGAGCACCGTGCCTGTGATGGCCCGTACCATGTTATACAAAAATCCGTTGGCACAGACCTTCAATTCCAGCAGGTCCCCGTTCCGGGTCACATCACACCAGTAGATCGTACGGACCGTGGTTTTCGTCTCCGTTCCCACGGAACGGACCGCCCGGAAATCATGAGTCCCCACAAACATATGAGCCGCCCGGTTGAGAAACTCCTCGTCCAGCCGCTTGGGATAGAAGTAGGCACGGTTGACATAGAAGGGATTCTTGAAGCGGGAATTATAGATCCGGTACGTATACTCCTTTTTGTGGCAGGAGCCGATGGCGTTGAACCCCTCGTCCACCTCCAGTGCCTCCCGCACGGCAATGTCCTCCGGCGTGTGGGTGTTGATGGCAAAGGGCAGCCGGTCCAGGGGAATCCGGGACTCCGTGCGGAAATTGGCCACGTAGTACTCCGCGTGGACGCCGGCATCCGTCCGGCCGCAGCCGGTTAGATGTACCCGCTCTCCGGTAATCTCACCCAGGGCCTTCTCCAGTGTCCCGCAGACGGTAACCGCGTTTTTCTGCACCTGCCAGCCGTGGTAGGCAGTACCGTTATACATGAGTTTCAGGGCAATGTTGCGCATACAAACTTCCTACACTTTCTTCTCTTCTGCGGGACAAATACACTCACCGGTTCTCCGGCACGATGTCCGCAATTACCACTTCCGGCCGGTTGAAGATCCGGGGAATGCGGGTGCTCTCCCGTGCAAGGCCCCGACTGACCAGAAACACAGTGCCATCCAATCCATACTCTCCCCCCGCATAGGCCGGAAACAGTCCCTGATTGGGGGCGTACAGCCCGTTGAGAATCCCGGGAATCCGCCATTGCCCGCCATGGGCGTGGCCGGAGAGAATCAGATCAAAAGAGCCGTTCAAATACGAATCAATTTCTTCAGGCCTATGTGCCAAAAAAACTGTAAAGTTATTCTCCTTTTCTCTCGTCTCAAGTTGTAACAACTGCTGCGTACTGCTGCCGGAATCCGGATCATCGATCCCACAAAATGTGATCTGCTGTCCGTTGAGATCCGCAGTCACCTGATCGCCCCGCAGCACCTGTACGCCCAGTGCCTCCATCTGCCTGCAGATGCGCTCCGCGTCTCCGGACCACCACTCGTGGTTGCCGGTCACATAAAAGCAGGGCCACTCTGCCGCCAGCGCAGACACCGCCGTCCAGGCATTCTCCTCCGGCAGTACATCGTCCACGATGTCCCCCACCAGAGCTACAGCGTCAGGGTTCTGCGCTGCCACAGCGTCCAGCAGATCGCGCTGCCCTTCCCCGTAATCACAGCTGTGGAGGTCTGTCAAAACTGCCAGACGCACCGGCGCTGGGATCTTTTCACTGGAGATTTCATATGTAACGATCCGCAGTCTGGAGTCCAGGGCTGTCAGCAGCAAAATCGCCAGCAACAGACATACAGCAATAATTGTAATGTGTTTTTGCTTCACAGTCCAAACCGACCCAGCACGATGACACCCACCGTAATGACGATGCCTGCCGTCAGGGCCATCCAGTCCCGTGGAGCATATTTCAGCACATGCAGCTTAGTGCGGCCCTCACCGCCGTGGTAGCAGCGGCACTCCATGGCGGTGGCCAGTTCGTCAGCCCGCCGGAAGGCACTGATGAACAGCGGCACCAGAATGGGAATCATGGCCTTGGCCCGCTGGATCAGGTTGCCGCTTTCAAAATCCGCGCCCCGGGCCTTCTGGGCAGACATGATCTTGTCCGTCTCTTCAATAAGGGTAGGGATAAACCGCAGGGCAATCGACATCATCATGGACAGCTCATGGACCGGCACATGGAGTTTTTTCAGTCCGCCCAGCAGCCGCTCCAGTCCGTCAGTCAGGCTGATGGGGCTGGTGGTATACGTCATGAGGAAGGTCCCCATGATGAGGAGCATGATCCGCAGCACCATGAAGACGGCGTTGCGTACGCCGGCATCCGAAATGCGCAGAGCCCCCCACTCCACCAGATAGCGGTCGCCGGGGGTAAAGAACAGGTTCAAAATGCCGGTGAAAATAATAATGAACAGCACCGGCTTAAGGCCCCGCACCAGGGACCGGATGCCCACTTTGGAAATCCGCACGCACACCGCCAGCACCAGAGCCAGCAAAGCATAGGTCACGATGCTCTTTGCGCAGAACAGGGCGATGATGTACAGCGTCACCAGCAAAATCTTGGTCCGGGGGTCCAGCCGATGAGCAACGGTGTCACCGGGAAAATACTGGCCCAGCGTGATATCCTTCAGCATGCCGCACCGCCTTTCCGCACCGCCAGCAGCTCCTTTTCCAGATCCTGCACCGTGTAAACGGCCGGGTCAATGGGCAGTCCCTGCTGGCGCAGCCGCATGGCAACTCTCGTCACCTGGGGCACGTCCAGTCCGGCGGAGAGCAACTCATCCGCCCGGGCAAAGACCTCCTTAGGAGTGCCGCTCATCAGCACATGGGCGGACTTGAGCACCAGGATACGGTCCACGTTCTGGGCCACCTCGTCCATGCTGTGGCTGACCATCAAAATGGTGGTGCCCCGGTTGCGGTGGATATCTCGGATGTTGGCCAGCAGGTTTTCCCGGCCCGCCGGGTCCAGTCCCGCCGAGGGCTCGTCCAGGATCAGCACCGTAGGCTCCATGGCGATGACGCCCGCCAGGGCCACCCGGCGCTTTTGTCCGCCGGAGAGTTCAAAGGGGGATTTGTCCAGCTGGTCGTCCCGGATACCCACCAGTTTGGCAGCCTCCCGTACACAGCGGTCCAGCTCGTCTCCGGTCTTTCCCATGTTGGCAGGGCCAAAGGCGATGTCCTTGTAGACGGTTTCCTCAAAGAGCTGATACTCCGGATACTGGAACACCAGCCCCACCTGAAAACGGACACTGCGGATCTTTTTGGGGTCCTCCCATATGTCCCGCCCATTGAGCAGGATCTGTCCGGAGGTAGGCTTGAGCAGGCCATTGAGATGCTGGATCAGGGTAGATTTTCCGGAGCCGGTATGGCCGATGATCCCCAGAAATTCTCCCCGTTCCACCTCAAAGCTCATATCCTCCACGGCGCTGCGCTCAAAGGGCGTGCCTACGCCGTAAGTATGGGTCAGGTGTTTGACTTCTAAAATCGGTTCCAATGTTTCCTGTCCCTCCACATTAGTTTCCCCGCATGGCCTGTACAATGGTATCGGCACACTGCTCAACTGTCAGGGCCGTCAGAGGTACGTTGAATCCGTCCTTTTGCAGACGATCCAGCAGATCCACCGTGTCCGGCACCGTCAGCCCCATGGCCCGCAGCTCCTCCACTCGGGTAAAGACCTCCTGCGGGGTGCCGTCCATAGCCACCTGACCGTCGTCCATCACCACCACCCGGTCCGCCTCCTCGGCTTCATTCATGTGGTGGGTGATGAGTACCACCGTGATCCCTTTTTCCCGGTTGAGGCGGTGAATGGTGCCCAGCACTTCCCGCCGGCCCACCGGGTCCAGCATGGCCGTGGCCTCGTCCAGCACGATGCACGCCGGTTCCATGGCCAGCACGCCCGCAATGGCGATGCGCTGCTTTTGACCGCCGGAGAGCAGATGGGGCGCATGGCGGACGAATTCGCTCATTCCAACGGCAGCCAGGGCATCATCCACCCGTTTTCGGATCTCCTCACTGGGCACACCCAGATTCTCCGGTGCGAAGGCCACGTCCTCTTCCACCACGTTGGCCACGATCTGGTTATCCGGGTTCTGAAACACCATGCCCACCCGCTGGCGAATGGCCAGCAGCAGATTGGGGTCACAGGTATCCATCCCCTCCACATACACCCGGCCGCCGGCCGGCAGCAACACGCCGTTGAAGGTCTTGGCCAGGGTAGACTTGCCGGAGCCGTTATGCCCCAGTACCACCACAAAGGTTCCCTTCTCGATGCACAGGTCCACGCCCCGCAGGGCAAACACCGTTTTCCCGTCCTCATCGGCGGGATAGGCATATTTCAGATTTTCCGTTTCGATCATCGTTGTCATTGTTCATTCTCGCTTTTCATGAAGATCGTCTTGCGGATGAAACCGCTGTACAAATCCCGGTGCCAGGCGGCCCAGCAGCCGTACCAATCCATAGCCGCAGAGGACGCCCAGCGTATTCAAAAGCAGGTCGTCCACATCAAAGGCCCGGCCGATCAGGAGCTGCCAGCACTCGATTCCCAGCGTGATGCACAAGCCCTCCGCCAGCACCCATCTCCAGCTGCAGGCGCTGCGCAGCAGGCCGGTAAAAAATCCGAACGGCAGGAACATCACAAGATTGCCAGCCAGGATGTACAGGGAATGGCCGTCCGGGGCAAAGGTCTGAAACGGGATCAGATTTACTGTTCCCCGTTCAAAAAAGGGATACCCGGCTGCGTTCCAGCCATATCCGTGGAGAAGATCCACCACCGACCAGATCACCCACCGGGGCGTCAGCGTTACCGCCGCCATGCCGCCGCAGAACATCCAGAAGAGGGCCTCTGCCGCAGTTCGCAGTACGGGGCTGCTCCTTCCCACCGCCGCGAGGCGGCGCTTTCGCCGGAACTGCAGACCCCCAAACACCGCCAGTGCGGGAAGGGCTCCTGCCAGCATGGTCACAAGATAGGCTCCCGTGTGCCCCATGGGCGTTACTCACTCATCCAGCGGCCGGTGGCGCCGCAGGGCAGGGCCATGCCGGTCTCCGTGACAGGGAGTCCCAGCTCGTCCCAGGTACATCTTCCGCCGTACTTCTCCGCCACCAGCAGGTGCAGCAGATACCCCAGAACCGAGGGTGCCAAACCTGTGGTATAGGAGTTGATGAGCACGAAAAGGGGCTTGTCCGAGAGGACATTGGCACAGAGCTTGACGAAGCCGTACAGGTTGTCCTCCAGTTTCCAAACCTCTCCGCCGGGCCCCCGGCCATAGCTGGGCGGGTCCATAATGATGGCATCATAGGTCTTGCCCCGACGGATCTCCCGCTCCACAAACTTGGCGCAGTCATCCACGATCCAGCGGATGGGGGCGTCCTCCAGGCCGGAGAGCTTGGCGTTTTCCTTCGCCCAAGCCACCATTCCCTTGGCCGCATCCACATGGCACACGCTGGCCCCTGCCTTGGCGCAGGCCACCGTAGCACCGCCGGTATAGGCAAAGAGATTCAGCACCCGGATGGGCCGCCCGGCGGAGCGGATCTTCTCCATGGCGAAGTCCCAGTTCACCGCCTGCTCCGGGAAGAGTCCCGTGTGCTTGAAGTTCATGGGCTTGACCTGGAAGGTCAGGTCTTTATAATGAACTTTCCAGCTCTCCGGCAACGCCTTTTTCTCCCAGTGTCCACCGCCGGTCTGGCTGCGCAGATACCGGGCATTTGCCCGCTTCCAAGCCGGATTTTTCCGGGGCGTCTCCCAGATTGCCTGCGGGTCCGGCCGTACCAGGAACTGCTTGTCCCAACGCTCCAGCTTTTCTCCTCCGCCGCAGTCCAGAAGCTCGTAGTCCTTCCAATCCTCCGCGATCCACATAGCCATTCCTCCATTGTGCTGTCTACATAAAAATACATGATATTATACCTCTTTGCAGGCAGGTTCGTCAATTCCTTTTCCGCTCGGAACCTGCTTTCCCACAGGGAACCCGGCCGATCATGCAAAGCGCTCCCGGCACAGATATGCCGGGAGCTCTTCCATAGGGCTTCACACCAGTTTTCAAGCAAAAGGAGGCCGCCCTTTGGCAGCCTCCCTCTGTCTGCATATCATTTCTTTCCTGCGGACTCACAAAACCGATGGAGAATCACCGCCAGCTCCGCCCGGGTGGCATATCCCCCCGGGTCCAGACGGCCGTCGGTGCGCCCCTGGAACAGTCCCGCATCCACTGCCCACTCCATGGCCTCCCGGGCGTAGGACTCTACCAGATGGCCGTCCCGATAACCAGTCAGATTCGCCCGGCCATTTCCCGCTGCATCCACGCTGACGGCATACCGGAACAGCATCGCCGCCAGCTGCTGACGGGTGACGGGGGTATTGGGGCGGAAGGTCCCATCCTCATATCCCTGGACGATTTCCTTCTTCGCCGCCCAGGCCGCGGCATCGGCACAGTAGGCATCCGACGGTACATCGGTAAACGGCGGTGTTCCGACTTTGGGGCTTTCCTCCAGCCGGTACAAAATGGCGGCGATCATGCCGCGGTTGGAGGCAGCAGCCGGAGAGAATACATTGCCCGCTGTTCCCTGCATCAGCCCATTCTCATAGACGTACTGTACCGCATCCTCATACCAAACGCCGGGCTTTACGTCCCGGAAGGGATTCTCCCAGGTGCTGCGCATCACCTGACCGGCAGCAGAGACCAGCTCTCCTCCGTCATCCTGAGAGAGCTCCCAAAAGCCGATGCCGCCCAGGCCCAAAGACCGGGCCAGCTCCGCCTTGGCGGTAATGGAAGTTACATCATCATAAGAGACAAATGTGTTCTTCCCGTACAGATACGGCACCTGTGCCTCCTCATGCCGCAGCTGACGGTAGGCGCTCTGGCTCAGATAGCTTTTTTTGATGATTTTATAACTGACGGATCTTCCTGCGGTATAGGCACTGTACAGGCCGTTGTTTTTGCTGCTGACACCCTGATACGCATACCCGTACAAAGGCATCCCCAGCACGATCTTTTCCGCCGGGATTCCCTTGTTCAGGTAGGACTGAACACATGCAGAAATGCTGGTTTTACTCTGGGGAGATGCGGCAGAGGGCGTATACAGTGGGGCGTTGAGGTCGGCGTACGTGTCCCAGGTTCCGTGCAGATCATAGCCCATAAGGAAAATGTGATCTACGATGTCCGCTACCTGCATCGCCTCAATCTGGTTGAGATACCAGGCGCCGGCGGCACCGGCAATGGTGAGAGAATAAGTCTTGCCATCCCTGCGGCCCTGCCGGTCCAGCTGGGTGCGAAGCTCCCGGAGCAGCAGCGTGAAGTTCTGCTTGTCCGTCGGCCGATGGATGGTCCCGGGCGCACCACCGGAGACGGGGTACTCCCAGTCCAGATCCACACCATCCAGGCCGTATTCCGCTGCAAAAGCTGCACAGCTGGCGGCAAAGGTCTCCCGCCGGGCTTTGGTGGACGCAACATCAGAAAAATACTTGGAATCCGACCATCCGCCCACGGAGATCAGCAGCTTGAGCTGAGGATTCCGGGTCCGCAGCTTCCGCAGCGCCGCCAGATTCTTTTTGTCCTGAGTCTGGTCCTCCAGCATGATGGTCCCGCTGTCCGGATCGATCTGGGCAAACGCATAGTTGACCTGGGTCAGTTCCTCTGCCGGAATCTGGTCGGGTGTGAACCCCTGGTAAGCGGCCCACCCCGCGTAGTAGCCCACCACTTCCCCGCTGAACTCGTATGTACCGCGCTTCAGGCCGGCCTCAGTGGGGATGCTCAGCGCCAGCAATGTCAGGCACATCGCAGCCAGACCTGCAGCGGCGCGTTTGAATCCTGTTCGCACTTCAAAAACGCTCCTTTTCTGGTTGTTGGTGTCACATGGCATGGCATGCGCTCTTTGTGTTCCATTTTACCGGGGCTTCCGACGCATCTCAAGCCACAAATACTGGAAGGGCTTCCAGGGCACAGAAAAGCGACAGTCCCCGCAGAGACTGCCGCTTTTTTTAATGCTTATTATACGGGCACCGCCGAGTCGGACGGCTGTGCGTCATTTTCCTGGGGCAGCTCCGCCTGCTGAGCTGCCGCGGACTTCTCCATCAGCCGCTCCCGGGCCACCGCCAGCATCAGCTTGATGCGGTTTTCCTGATTCACCCGGGTGGCACTGGGATCGTAATCAATGGGCGTGATATTGGCCTGGGGATACAGCTCCCGGATCTTGTTGATCATGCCCTTGCCGCAGATGTGGTTGGGTAAGCACCCAAAGGGCTGGGCGCAGACGATATTCTCATATCCGGCCCGCACCAGCTCGATCATCTCGGCGGTGAGGAGCCAGCCCTCCCCCATCTTGTCACCGGTGGAGATGATGCCGTCGGTAAGCTTCACCAGCTCCCGGAACGGCAGCGGTGCGTGGAAACCATTGTCCTTCAGGACACGGATCATCACGCTCTCCATGCTCTCGATATACTTGAGGATCACGTCGGAGACATGCTTTTCCAGGAAAGTACCACCGTAGAGGCGGGCAGTCTCTGAAGGATTATAGGCGCAGTACTGCACAAAGCCCATCAGGCCCGGCAGATTCACCTCGCAGTCCTGGGAGGCCAGGAACTTCTCCAGATCATTGTTGCCCAGGGGGGAGTACTTGACGTAGATCTCTCCCACCACGCCCACCTTGACCTTGGGGACCCGGTGGACGGGGATGGCGGCAAAGTCCGCGGCAATCTTGGGCATGGCGGCCTTGATCTCCCGGCCGGACCAACCCTTGTCCTCCAGCACCCAGCCGCAGATGGTATCCAGCCATTTCTCCTGACAGGCAGCGGCGTCGCCCTTGTGGGTCTCATAGGGTTCCGTCTGGGCCTTGAGAGTCACCAGCAGATCGCCGTAATAGATGCAGGCCAGGAGCTTGCGCATCAGCGGCACCGTCATGGGGAAACCGGAGTCCTTCTCCAGGCCGGAGAAGTTCAGACTCACCACCGGTACCTGGGGATAGCCGGCTTTCACCAGTGCCTTGCGCAGGAGGTGGATATAGTTGGAGGCCCGACAGCCCCCGCCGGTCTGAGTGATGATCAGGGCCGTGTGGTCCAGATCGTACTTGCCGGACCCCAGAGCGTCCAGAAACTGCCCGATGACCAGCAGGGCCGGATAGCAGGTGTCATTATGGACATACTTGAGGCCCAGCTCGCACACCTGGCTGCCGCAGTTTTCCAGCAGCTCACAGGTGTAGCCCGCCTGCTTCATCACGGCGGCCAGAATGCGGAACTGCACCGGCGCCATATTGGGGATCAGGATCTTATGGGTCTTTTTCATCTCCGGCGTGAATTTGGGGTAGTTCATATATTCCAGTTCCATTGCGCTCACGCCTCCTTCTTCCGCCGCTCATCCTGTTCATCCAGGGCGGCAAACAAACTTCTCAGCCGGATGCGCACCGCACCCAGGTTGGTGATTTCGTCGATTTTCAGCTGGGTGTACAGCTTTCCGCCTGCCTGCAGGATTTCCCGGGTCTCGTCGGACGTGATGGCATCCACGCCGCAGCCAAAGCTCACCAGCTGCACCAGGTCCATGTCCCGCTGCTCACAGCAGTACTTCGCTGCGGCATACAGCCGGGCATGGTAGGTCCACTGGTTGAGGACCGTGGTGGGGAATTTCTTCACCCGGTTGGAGATGGAGTCCTCCGTCACCACTGCTGCGCCGAAGCGGGTGATCAAGGTGTCGATGCCGTGGTTCACCTCGGGGTCCACGTGATAGGGCCGGCCTGCCAGCACGATAATACGGCGGCCCTCCGACCGTGCTTGGTCTATGATCCGTTCCCCTTCCTTGCGGATGAGGGACATGTGATGGGCATATTCGGCATAAGCCGCATCGGCAGCGTCACGGACCTCCTGCTTGGAGATATCAGGGAAATATTTGCGCAGGATGGTGAAGATCTTCTTGGTGAAGTCCTTGGGCCGGTGGAGACCCACATAGTCATAGATGAACTTGGTGTTCTGGATCTCCGGACAGTTGCCGGCAATGACCTCCGGATAATAGGCTACCACCGGGCAGTTGTAATGATTGTCGCCCAACCCCTCATCCAGATTGTAGGTCATGCAGGGATAGAAGATGGCATCCAGCCCCAGCTTGGAAAGGAAGTGGATATGGCCATGAGCCAGCTTGGCCGGGAAGCAGGCCGTGTCGCTGGGGATGGTCCCCTGTCCTTTCAGATACAGATCCCGGCTGGAGAAGGGGCTGTGATAGACCGCAAAGCCCAGCTTCGTAAAGAACGTATGCCAGAAGGGCAGCAGTTCCCACATATTCAGGCACAGCGGGATGCCCAGTTTGCCCCGCTTGCCGGGGACAGGCTTATAGCTCAAAATCAGCTTGCGCTTATACTCGTACAGGTTCCGGCCGCCGGTGTTGGCCTTGCCGGTAATGGGCCGGTCACAGCGGTTGCCGCTGATATAGGTGCTGCCATCGGAGAAGGTGTTGATGGTCAGCTGGCAGTTATTTCCGCAGCGGCCACAAACCTCGCTGCGGGTCTCATGATGGAAGGTCTCCAGCGCCTCCCGGGAGATCAGCGTGCTGGTCTGTCCGCTCTGGGCCTTGCTCTGTCCGAAGAGAGCGGCGCCATAGGCGCCCATGAGGCCGGCGATATCCGGGCGGATGACCTCCACCCCCATCTCCTTCTCAAAGGCCCGGAGGACCGCTTCATTGTAAAACGTGCCGCCCTGGACCACGATGTTCCGGCCCAGCTCCTCGGGAGAGGAGGCCCGAATCACCTTGTAAATGGCATTTTTCACCACGGAGATGGAAAGGCCCGCAGAGATGTTTTCAATGGTGGCCCCGTCCTTCTGGGCCTGCTTGACGGAGGAGTTCATGAACACGGTGCAGCGGCTGCCCAGATCCACCGGCCGGTCCGCAAAGAGGCCCAACTTGGCAAACTCCTTGACGTCATAGCCCAGCGCCTGAGCAAAGGTCTGCAGGAAACTGCCGCAGCCGGAAGAACATGCCTCATTCAGAAAGATGTTGCTGATGGCGCCGTCTTCGATCTTGAAGCACTTCATGTCCTGACCGCCGATGTCGATGATAAAGTCCACGTTGGGCAGGAAATGCCGGGCGGCAGTGAAGTGAGCCACCGTTTCCACCACACCGTAATCGGCGTGGAACGCAGCCCTTGCAAGATCCTCACCGTAGCCGGTGGTGGTGACGGAGGCCACATGGAGGGCGGGGTGCTCCGCATAGAGCTTTTGGAGCACCTCCCGGATCAGCGGAACCGGATTGCCCAGATTGGGACGGTAATCCGTGAACAGAATCCGGGCCTGCTCGTCAATGACCACCATTTTTACCGTGGTGGAACCGGAGTCAATACCGATGTGCACCGGCGCGGCATAGTCCGCGCCG
The DNA here is from genome assembly GCA_000436875.1 of Oscillibacter sp. CAG:155. GTDB lineage: Bacteria > Bacillota > Clostridia > Oscillospirales > Oscillospiraceae > Oscillibacter. Next base: position 93,079 of record FR890956.1, read on the forward strand.
AAAGGCATCCGGGGCACCGCTGCCTTGGCGTGCCGCGCCCGGAATGCCTGATACTCCTCTTGGCTGCTGAACAGCGGCGGCTGAGACCGATAGGTCTCCGAGGCCCCCCGCTCCTGCAGGTGGTCCGCCACTTCTTTCAGGTTGAAGCTCTGGTCGGAGTAATAGGCGGCGCCCAGCGCCACGAACAGCAAACTATTCTCCGGGCAGGTGCCCGTCACGCCCAGCGTGCGGTCAAAGCTCTCCCGCAGGCAGCGGGAGAACGTCAGCGGGCCGCCCAGATAGAGGACGTTGCCCTTGATGGGCCGGCCCTGCGCAAGGCCCGCGATGGTCTGATTCACCACCGCCTGATAGATGCTGGCGGCAATGTCTTCGGCCCGGGCGCCCTGGTTGATAAGGGGTTGCACGTCACTCTTGGCAAACACGCCGCAGCGGGAGGCGATGGTGTACGTCTTCTCTGCCTGCTGCGCGGCAGCGTCCATCTCGTCGGCGCTCATTTTCAAAAGCGTCGCCATCTGGTCGATGAAGGCGCCGGTACCACCGGCACAGGAGCCGTTCATCCGCACTTCCGTTCCGCCGGTCAAAAACAAGATCTTGGCGTCCTCACCGCCCAGCTCAATGATTACATCCGTGCCGGGCACCAGACGGTTAGCAGCCACGCGGGTGGCGAAGACCTCCTGCACGAAGGGGACGCCCACACTCTCCGCCATGCCCATGCCGGCGGAACCGGAGATGGCAAACTCCGCCCGTCCGCCGGGAACGTACTGCTCCGCCATCCGGCGCAGCAGTTCTTCCGATTTCTCCAAAATATGGCTGAAATGCCGTTCATATGTACTGTATACGATATTGCCCGTGTCATCCAGAACCACACATTTTATGGTCGTGGACCCCACGTCGAGACCTACTTTCAAAGCTCTTTCCTCCTTTGGGAAAACGGTTACGAGGCGAATTTCGCCAATAACCCACAAGATACCATATTAACTGGTATGATACTCTTTTCCAATCGAATGTGCAATCGGCAAAATTCCGAAAGAATGTAAAGAAAATGTTAAGGTTCCTGTTTTTCCCAGGGTTGCCTTCTGCCATTTTTATGATATACTTGACCCATTCAAAGAAAAATGAGGCGAAGACTGACTATGGAATCTGTTTTGCTGCACTGCTGCTGTGCCCCCTGCTCCCTGAGCTGCATCGACCCGCTGCGGGAAGAGGGCATCGAACCGGTGGCGTTCTGGTACAACCCAAACATCCACCCCTGGAAGGAATATCAGGCCCGGCGGGACTGCCTGCTGGAATACGCCCCCACCATCGGCATGGAGGTCCGGGTTCAGGAGGACTACGGCCTGCGGGAATTTGTCTGTCATGTGGCTGATGACATCGATCACCGCTGTACCTACTGCTATTCCCACCGGCTGGAAGGCACCGCCAAATATGCTGCGGAGCATGGCTTTTCTGCCTTTACCACCACACTTCTGGCCAGTACCTATCAAAATCATGAGGCCATCGCTGAAGCGGCGGAGCGCTATGCCAGGCAGTACGGCGTCACATTCCTCTACCGGGACTTCCGCCCGAATTTCCGGGCCGGAAACCAGCGGGCCCGGGAACTTGGATTTTATATGCAGAAATACTGCGGCTGCGTTTTTTCTGAGGCTGACCGCTATCAAAAGCAGATCGACCGGGACAAGGCAAAATTCGCAGAATAAACAGCACCCTCTGTGGATCTTCCGCAGAGGGTGCTGTTTTATCCAGACCGTACATGAAACGCGTGACAAGTATTTGAACCTGTCACACATTTATTTCTCAGTTTTTCAGGCTGTGCAGCGGTGCGGGAATCCGGCCGCCCCGGGCGATAAATGCGGCACTGGACTCCGGATGCACCGGCATCACCGGCGCACTGCCCAAAAGGCCGCCCATCTCCACCGTATCGCCCACCTGCTTGCCGGGAGACGGCAGCAGACGCACAGCGGTAGTCTTGCAGTTGACCATGCCGATGGCTGCCTCGTCCGCAATGATGGCGGAAATGGTCTCCGCCGGCGTGTCACCGGGAACGGCGATCATATCCAGGCCCACAGAGCAGACGCAGGTCATAGCCTCCAGCTTATCCAGGCACAACGTTCCCGCCTTGGCGGCGGCGATCATGCCCTCGTCCTCACTGACGGGAATAAAAGCTCCGGAGAGGCCGCCCACACTGGAGGACGCCATCACGCCGCCTTTTTTCACCGCGTCGTTGAGCAGGGCCAGCGCTGCCGTGGTACCGTGGGTGCCGCAGACCTCCAGGCCCATCTCCTCCAGAATCCGGGCCACACTGTCCCCCACCGCCGGCGTGGGAGCCAGGCTCAGGTCCACGATGCCGAAAGGCGTATCCAGCCGGCGGCTGGCCTCCTGGGCCACCAGCTGGCCCATGCGGGTCACCCGGAAGGCTGTCTTTTTCACAGTCTCCGCCACCACGTCAAAGGGCTGTCCCTTCACCGCCTGCAGTGCAGAGTGCACCACGCCGGGACCGGAAACTCCCACGTTGATGACCTTCTCCGCCTCGCCCACACCGTGGAAGGCGCCGGCCATGAAGGGATTATCCTCCACTGCGTTGCAGAAGACCACCAGTTTGGCACAGCCCAGGCCATCCTGGGCCTCCGTGGCTTTGGCGGTGTCTTTGATGATACAGCCCATCAGGGCCACCGCATCCATATTGATGCCCGCCTTGGTGGACCCCACGTTCACAGAGGAGCAAACCAGCTCCGTCCGGGACAGCGCCTCAGGAATGGAGCGGATCAGCCGTTCGTCGGCCACCGTCATTCCCTTCTGTACCAGGGCGGAATAGCCGCCGATAAAATTCACGCCGCAGGTTCTGGCTGCCCGATCTAACGCCAGAGCGAAGGGAACATAGTCCTCCGTCTCACTGGCTCCGGCCACCAGCGCCATGGGCGTAACAGAGATGCGCTTGTTGACAATGGGAATTCCAAACTCCCGCTCAATGTCCTCGCCGGTCTTGACCAGGTTCTCCGCATAGCGGGTGATCTTTTCATAGATCTTCTCGCAGGCCCGCTTGGGGTCCGGGTCACAGCAGCTGAGCAGCGAGATGCCCATGGTGATGGTACGGATATCCAAGTGCTGCTGATCGATCATCTCAATGGTGGAGAGAATTTCCTTCTGATTGAGCATAAACTGCCTCCAAAGCAACCCCCGCACATGGGGGAACATTTGTATCGTCCTGCCGGACTTTTCCAGCAGCTGCTCCCAGCGGCATGCACGCCGGTAGAAAACGCTGCCAGAGCACATCTGAACCTGAGACGGAGCTCCGCCCCCTGTTCAGATCCGATGCATCGCGTCGAAAATCTCCTCCCGCTGAATGCGGATGGAGATGCCCATTTTTCCGCCCAGCGCCTCCAGCATCGTCCGCAGTTCACCGATCGACGCATTGGAACCGCCCACATCCACAGCCATAACCATGGTAAAGGCACCGTGGAGGATGGTCTGGGAAATGTCCAGAATGTTGACGTTGTTCTCAGCCAGCAGGGCACAAACGGCGGCAATAATGCCCACTTTGTCCTCGCCCACGACAGTGACAATCGCGTTCATAAAAATGCTCCTCCTTGCAGGCCGCTCAGCCTTCTTCGGCGGCAGCGCCTGATCGCTGTAATTTTTAAATTTTAGCACACTTTCACAAAAAAGTAAACCGTCAATCCGCCAGAAACAAGACAGCGGAAGCAATGCCCGGCAGCAGAAGCGGCTGCCACAGCAGTGGTTGGAGTGTCAGCAGGACATAGGCTCCCGCCAGGATCACCGCCAAAGCCGACCAGACATAGAAAAGCCGCCCTCCATCCGGGCCATAGGCCAGCGCCGCCGCCAGCACTGCCGCCCAGACCGCCAGAAAGGACCGCCCATCGCCCCCCAGCATCTGAATGCCGCGGCACAACAGTGCTGCTGCCGGTGGTGCCAGTACCAGGGCCGGCAAATCCCGGGAGACCGCCCGGAAACCATGACGAAGCCGTCCCGCCGCGCAGATTGCCAACGGCCAGAACACGATCTTGGAAAGCTCCCAGGGAGTGTCCGACTGGGGGACAACCGCCGTCAAGACGCCGTGCTGTACCGTACCATGGAGCATCATCAGCAACAGCCCTGTCAGCAAGGCCGTCAGATATCGTGCGGCAAAAGATGCAAAGTGGTCCTTCATCGTGCCATTCACCTCTCTCCACCCTATTCCAAAAGGCAAAGAGACAGAACAGGCGGGGGCTTCGGGAGGACCCCCCCGCCCCGCCCCGCGACATGTTCCCAAACACGGACCGCTTTTACAAAACGCAGTCAGGTCTCGTCGAAGAACTTAGCATGAACCGCCTTTACGGCTCTGTTCACATCTTCCTCATTGAGCAGTACGGAGACCCGGATCTCGGAGGTGTTGATCATCTGGATATTGATGCCTGCCTCGTACAGCGCCTCGAACATTTTGGCGGCCACACCGCAGTTGCTCATGAGGCCCGCACCCACAATGGAGACCTTGCCGATCTTATCGTCGGCCGCAATATGGTCAAACTTCAGCGTCTGCTTGGAGTCGCTGAGGATCTTCACCGTCTCCTCCAGGTCTTTCTTATGTACCGTAAAGGAAATATCCTTGGTATCTTCCCGTCCGATGGACTGCAGGATCACGTCCACATTGATGTTATGCTTGCTCAGCAGATCAAACACCTGGAATGCAACGCCGGGATTATGCTCCAGCCCGACAAGAGCGACCCGGGCAATACTGGTATCCTTGGCAACACCGGCGATATTGGTTTTTTCCACTTTGGTGACCTCCTTCACTTTCGTGCCCGGCTTGCGCTCCAAGCTGGACAGCACTTCTAAATTCACTCTGAACTTCTTGGCCAGCTCCACGCTGCGGTTATGCAACACCTGCGCGCCCTGGCTGGCCAGTTCCAGCATTTCATCATAAGTAATCTCATCCAGTTTTCGGGCATTGGGCACCAGACGGGGATCGGTGGTATACACGCCGTCCACATCCGTATAGATCTGGCACAGATCCGCCCGGAATGCCGCCGCCAGCGCAACGGCACTGGTATCGGAGCCGCCGCGGCCCAGCGTTGTAACGTCACCGTTGCGGTCCACGCCCTGAAATCCGGTCACGATCACGATCCGATGCTGGTCCAGCTCCGCCTGAATCCGCTCACTGTCGATCTTTTTGATGCGGGCGTCAGAGTGCACGGAGGTGGACTGGATGCTCACCTGCCACGCCGCCAGAGACACGCAGGGAAGCCCCATTGCCTCCAGCGCCATGGCACACAAGGCTACGGAAACCTGTTCACCGGTGGACAGCAGCATATCCATCTCCCGCTTGGAAGCGTGGGGATTGATCTCCTCCGCCTTGGCGATCAGATCGTCGGTGGTGTCGCCCTGGGCGGAGAGAACCACGATCACATCGTTGCCCTGCAGGTAGGTCTCGGCGATGATGCCGGCAACGTTGCGGATATGTTTGGCATCCTTGACGGAGCTGCCGCCGAATTTCTGTACGATCAAACTCATAGTATAATCCTTCTTTGCCTCAGATTGAATTGCCCTCCCGCTTCATCATACGCGGGAATCCTCCGTTTGGAGCCTCAGTCCATCACCCGCAGGCAGGCGTATGCCTGCACGGCGCGGGAAAGTTCTTCCGCCTGCTGTCCGCTGATACGGTCTGTCAGGAAGGCGGCCTGCCCCTCCTTCTCCCAGAGGGATTCCACCGTTCCGAGTCCTGCGTCATGCCGGGAGCCGCTTTCTACACGGAAGTAGTACCGGGAACGCAGTTCCAGCGGATCTGTGAACTTGCCGGAAGGCTCCCAGGAGACGTCCCGGCCCGGGCCAGCCTGAAGTGCCTCCATCACATCCGCCACGCAGGCAGAAGCGGTCGGCATCCTTCCGGCGCCTTTCCCGTAAAACATGACCTCACCGGTGGCATTTCCCTTGACCACCACTGCGTTGAACACATCTCCCACGCTGGCCAGCGGCCATTCCGCCGGGATCAGGTGCGGCGCCACATAGGCGCTGCATCCGCCGTCCGGCACGCGGACTGCCCGTCCCAACAGTTTGATGCGGTATCCCGCCTGCCGGGCAATCTCCACATCCTGCAGACAGATCCGGGAGATCCCCTCCATCGGGACCCGTCCCGGGTCCACCTGATGGCCAAAGGCCAGATCCGCCAGAATACAGATCTTTCGTCCGGCGTCAATCCCCTCCACGTCGTCAGTGGGATTCGCCTCCGCGTAGCCCTTCTCCTGGGCCTCCCGCAGCGCATCCGCAAAAGATGCTCCAGTTCGGACCATGCGGGTGAGGATGTAATTGGTGGTGCCGTTGAGAATCCCGTATACCTCATCGATACGGTTTGCCGCCATGCACTCTGTCAGCGGGTGCAGAATGGGGATACCGCCCCCCACACTGGCCTCAAAAAGATAATGCACGTGGTGCGCTCTTGCCACTGCCAGCAGTTCGCAGCCTTTTTCCGCCACCAACTGCTTATTGGCCGTCACCACATGCTTCCCGGCTTCCAGCGCCCGCTTGGTATACGTATAGGCCGCACCCACACCGCCGATGGTCTCCACCACCACGCGGATCTCTTCGTCCTCCTCGATTTTTCGGAAATCGTCCGTCATCAGATGACGGTAGGGACCATCGTGAAAATGCCGCACCAGGACCGTTTTAACCCGCAGGGGCTCTCCCAGCTTGTGAGCAATCTGTTCGGCATTTTCCTCCACTACCCTGGCTACGCCGGTCCCCACCGTGCCCAGCCCCATGATCGCGATCTGTACCATGTCAATGCTTCCTCTCCCTCAGCCCGCCAGGACCTCAAACTTTACAACACCCTCCAGCGTGGAAACAGCTGTCAGGAGCTGCTCCAGGCTCTCCTCCATCTCGCTGGTCTCGGCGGAAATGGTCACCGCCGCACAGCCGTTGGTGGGGATGCTCTGATTGATGGTCAAAATATTGGCTCCGGAAGTGGCAAACACCGAAAGGACCCGGCTGAGCACGCCGGTATTGTCCTTGAGCATGCCGTAAAATGTCAGGATATGCTCTGACTTCATATCATTGAACGGCTGTACAGAATCCTTGTACTTATAAAACGCGCTGCGGCTGATCCCGGCCAGCTTTGTGGCCGCACCCACCGTATCCACTTCCCCGGTCTGCATCATCCGCTTGGCCTCTGCCACCTTGATGAAAACCTCCGGCAGAGCGTCCGCTGCCACGATGTAGTACTTGATTTCTCTCGCCATTACGTCCGCCTCCTACGGTCATTTGTCTTTGTATGTCGTCCATATTACCATACATTCTGTGGCAATGCAACGAAAATACCAAAAATTCCTTTGGGGAAAACAGGAAATCTAAAAGGCATTTGTCCGCCATCCGTGGTCAAAATGACCGAATTTTACCGCCTGTCCAGGGGATATCCGCCTTTTACCGCAGAAAAGGGGCCGCCCTTTGAGGCGGCCCCGCTCCTCTTGTTGTTTATTTTGCCTGATAAATCGCTTTCATCCCCAGGTAGGTCTCGTAGCAGTCCAGCTTGGACACCACCTCAAAGGGTGCGTGCATGGAGAGCACCGGCACACCGGCATCCAGCGTGGTGATGTTGCGGTTTGCCATATACACGGCCACGGTGCCGCCGCCGCCGGCGTCCACCTTGCCCAGCTCCGCGATCTGCCAGATCACCCCGGCCTCGTCAAAGAGTCTGCGGGCATAGGCCACCGTCTCGGCACAGGCATCAGAGGCACCGGACTTGCCTCGGGCCCCGGTATATTTGCAAAGGCCAATGCCGTAGTTGACATAGGCGGCGTTGCGTTTTTCAAACACGTCGGCAAAGTTGGGGTCAAAGGCCGCCGTCACATCCGCGCTGAGGCAGAACGATTTCTCCAGGCACGCACGGACAGGAACGCTTTGTCCCTCGCACAGATCCTCCAGGAAGGTATCAAAGGCCGCGGACTGCATGCCCGTCACACCGTCGGAGCCGATTTCCTCCTTATCCGCCAGCACACACACCGCCGTCCGCTCCGGCGTCTCCTCCAGATCCAGCAGGGCCTTCAGCGCCGCATAGGCGCAGACCCGGTCATCGTGGCCGTAAGAACCGATCAGGCTGCGGTCCAGACCGATGTCGCAGGCATTCACCGCCGGCACAGCCTCCAGCTCCGCGGAGGTAAAGTCATCCTCCACGATGCCGTACTTCTCGTGCAGCAGCCGCATCACAGCCACCTTCACCCGGTTGGTGTCCTCCTCATCACCGATGGGACGGCTGCCCAGCAGCAGATTCAGCGTCTCACCGGGGATCGCTTCTCCCAGCGGCTTCTTGTTCTGCTCCATTCCCAGGTGGGGCAGAAGGTCGGTGATGACCAGGCGGGGATCTCCCGGGTCGGACCCCACAGAAACTTCCACCGTCGTACCGTCTTTCAGCGCCACCACGCCATGGAGCTCCAACGGAATGGTGACCCACTGATACTTACGCAGGCCGCCATAGTAATGGGTCTTGAAATAGGCCAGTTCGCTGTCCTCGTACAGGGGATTGGGCTTGAGATCCAGCCGGGGAGAATCAATGTGTGCCGCGGCGATCTGGGTGCCCTCCGCCAGGGACTTTTTCCCGATATGAGCCAGCAGTACGCTCTTCCCCCGGTTGCACAGATACACCCGATCTCCCGGCTTCAGGTCCATTCCCCGGACATAGGGGCGATACCCCTTCTCCTCCGCCATCCGGACCGTCTCAGCAGCGCAGAGCCGTTCTGTCTTGGACCGGTCCAGATAAACCTTATATCCGGCGCAGTATGCCTCCATGGCGTCTGCATCCACCGACTTGTCATAGCCGT
>FR890956.1:101978-114784 GCA_000436875.1 Oscillibacter sp. CAG:155
AGACCGGACTCCGCCGTGCTCCCTCTTATTTTTCAGTTCCGTGCTGTTTTTCCTCCCGGATCTGGTCAATGAGCCGGTGGAAAAAGTCCTTGGCTTCCGCCTGAAAAGCTTCTGCCGTATCCGCGCCGTTATTCAGCTCACAGCTGCATTTGCTGCGGAAATACTCGTCCGGCTTCTGTGCGGAAACCCGCAGGCGGGCATACTGCTCGGAAATGCCGTCCCGGGCCATGATACGCCGGACCCGCAGTTCCAGCGGCGAGGTCACTGCCACCGTCCGGTCACACAACTGGTCCAAACCGCTGTCCAGCAGATTGATGGCGTCCACCGCCACCAGCAGTTCCACGCTGCTTTGCACCCGCCGCTGAATCTCCGGCACCAGATGCTGATAGACGATGCGATTGAGCTGAGTCAGCCGCTCCTTGTCACTGAACACCTCCTGCCCCAGCTTCTTACGGTCCAGGCCGCCCTGGGTGAAGGAATTGGGGAAGGTACTGCGGATGTCCTGGATCAGCGCATCATCCCGGGCCAGCATCTCGTGGTACACCGCGTCGCAGTCAATGACGGTGCCGCCCAGCTCCTCAATGGCACGCAGGGCACTGGTCTTTCCCGCGCCGGTTCCGCCGGTGATGCCCAGAATTACCTGCTGGCTGTCCGCCTCCACCACATGGAAACCGGCGGCCTTCTTCAGCCGGTTGCCCACGGCAAACCCGAGTCCCCGGTTATCGGGACACTGGGCGAAGATCTCCGTCACGGAGCTGCTGTCAAAGGTACGCAGGGCATCAAACACCCGCTGGGCCTGGGTCAGCTTGTCGCCGCTGGGGCCCAGGGTGTGGACCTCCTGCTTCGGGAAGAGATGGGCAAACTCGTCAAAGCAGATCACACCCGCGCCGGGGCTTACCCGCCGCAGGATTTCCTGGGCGGACTTTTCCGGAGAGCCGGTGATCACCGTCACCGGCGCCTTGGGCGCGTAATGGCGGTATTTCATACCGGGGGCCTTGGGCCGCTCGTCTCCCTGGAGAGGCGCTGTGACGGCCTTGTCCACCTCGATAGGGCCGATCAGCCGCTCCAGGTCCTCCAGAGGCAGTCCGCCGGGCCGCAGCAGCCGAGGCGGATCACAGGTCAGGTCCAGAATCGTGGACTCCACGCCCACTGTGCAGGGGCCGCCGTCTACCACGCCGTCAATTTTGCCATCCATGTCCTCCAGAACGTCCTGGGCGCTGGTGCAGCTGGGCCGTCCTGAAGTGTTGGCGCTGGGCGCCGCGATGGGAACCCCTGCCTCCCGGATGATGGCCAGTGTCACCGGATGGTTCGGGCAGCGCATGGCCACTGTATCCAGTCCGGCGGTGGTCTCATCAGGCACCACGCTCTTGCGCTTGAGGATCATGGTCAGCGGACCCGGCCAGAATTTCCGCGCCAGCACATAGGCCAGCGGCGGCACGTCGGCACAATACCGGGGCAGCCACTGGGGGCCGGTGACGTGGAGGATCAGGGGATTGTCGTTGGGACGGCCCTTGGCCTCAAAAATGCGGCGGACGGCATCTCCGTCCAGGCCATTGGCACCCAGGCCATAAACCGTCTCAGTCGGAATGGCTACCAGGCTTCCCTCCCGCAGCAGCTTGGCGGCGGCGGCAATCTTGTCGTCGATCTCCTTTTGCTGGCCCTTGGTATCCCGCAGGTCAAAATATAATGTCTGCATTTGTTTCGCCTCTATCTCTCTGCGCCGGAGCTTTCCGGCTTTATGATTTTCTGTTTTGGTGCTTCCGCAGGGCACTTATGGTGTCCCAGCAAACTGCCAGGGCCAGCGGTGCTTCACACCTCTCCGCCTCCCTGTCTGAGCTTCTCCGCCTGGTCGGCGGTGACCAGTGCGTCGATCAGCTCGTCCAGCCCTCCATTCAGAATGGAGTCGATCTTGTAGAGGGTTAATCCGATGCGATGATCGGTCACCCGGCCCTGGGGAAAATTGTACGTGCGGATTCGCTCACTGCGGTCACCGCTCCCCACCTGGCTGCGGCGGCTGGCCGCTTCGGCTTCCTCCCGCCGGGCAAGTTCCCGCTCATAAAGCCGGGACCGCAGGACCTTCATGGCCTTATCCTTATTTTTATACTGACTGCGCTCATCCTGACACTCCACCACCAGCCCCGTGGGCAGGTGGGTGATGCGGATGGCGGACTCCGTCTTGTTGACATGCTGCCCACCGGCGCCGGAAGAGCGGTACGTGTCGATCTGCAGATCCTTGGGGTCGATCTCCACATCCACCTCCTCCGCCTCCGGCAGCACCGCCACTGTGGCGGCACTGGTATGGATACGACCGCCGGATTCCGTCTCCGGCACCCGCTGCACCCGGTGAACACCGCTTTCAAATTTCAGCCGGGAGAAAGCACCCTCTCCCTCAATGAGTACACTGCACTCTTTCACGCCGCCCAGTTCTGTCTCACTGAGGTTCACAGTCTCGCACCGCCAGCCTTTAGATTGGGCGTACATGGTATACATCCGCAGCAGCGTACCGGCAAACAGAGCACTCTCCTCTCCACCCACACCGCTTCGGATCTCCAGAATCACATTCCGATGATCGTTGGGATCTCCCGGAAGCAGCAGCAGTGTCAGCTCCCGTTCCAGCCGTTCACATTCCGCCTTGGCGGCAGTGAATTCCTCCTGAGCCAGCTCCCGCAGATCCGGGTCGTGGAGCAGTTTCTCCGCGTCCTCCCGGGATGCCTTCGCCGTTTTCCAGGCGTGATAGGCTGCCACCACCGGCTCCAGTTCTTTCAGCTCCCGGGTCACATTCCGGAGGCGCACCGCATCTCCATAGACACCGGGGTCCGCCAGCTGGGCCTGAAGGTCCTCATAGCGCAGGGCGATCTCCTTTAGTTTTTCCAGCATTCCACCGCTCCTCTCCTGACATTTGGAATCGGCGGCGGAACCTAATGGGCGGCCAGAACCTCCCGCACCTGCCGCAAAAACTCCACCTTCCAGAAATCATATCCCACAGATCCCATCCGCAGCGACACAGCGGCCTGACGGCTGCAGGGAAGATACAGATCCATCTGGTCATAGACCTCTTCAAACTTCCCGTCACTGCTGCGGGTGACCACATAGGCAACATTTTTCAGTTCCTGTCCGTGTTCTTTCAAAAATGCCCGCATAATGGAGCTGCACCGCCCCGCCCATACCGGCGTTCCCAGAATCACCAGCCGGTATTGGTCCAGGGGGCGCTCCGTTTCAAAGGGCTCCAGCGGCTGGGTGGTCTTCCGCATGGCGTCCAGTCCGCAGCGCAGCCAGCCCCGCCAGCCGGTGCGGTCTGCGCCATCCCGCAGTTCCACCACTTCCGCGCCCAGTTCCCCGGCGATCTCCTCCATGGCCTTCTTTGTGTTCCCCGTCCGGGAGTAATAGATACACAATACGTCCTTCATTGGCTCCTCCGTATGGAATCCTCAGTCCAGCAGGAAGCTCTTCACCATGGCAAAGGCCTCCCGCAGATAGTAGTTGATCTGCAAATGAACCCAGGGCAGCTCCGCCGGAACACCCACGGCATGGCCGTAGCCGTTCCGAGCCGCCAGCAGCTTGGCCCGGGCAATATGGAAGTCGTTGGTGACCACCGCCACCGTGTCGGAAGGTGGGGGAACCCCCGCCTCCATCAGCAATTCCCGGGAAAAAGCAAAATTCTCTGCCGTGGTGGTGGCGGCCTCCTCCAAAATCAGCTGGTCACCATCCACGCCGTTTTCCGTCAGGTAGTTGTACATGCACTGTGCTTCGGTGATCTCCTCGCCATAGCCCTGTCCTCCGGTCAGCACCACCGGGACGTCCGGATCGGCCTTCAGATATACAAGGGCCGCGTCCAGCCGGGTCTTCAGGGACAGCGATGGCTGGTTTCCGTTCACGCCGGCCCCCAGAACGATCACTGCATCCGCCGGCTCTTGGGGCGGCTCCTTTCGGCCCTCATGGATCACGCACGTCTCAATGAGAACCAGAGGCACCAGCACCAGCGCCAGTGCCGCCCGGAAGGCAAGCTGGCACCACCAGCCGGCTCTTGACCGGCTGGGCCACCGCTGGAGGTACCCCTCCGCCAGCAGCACCGCCGCCAGAGCCATCAGCAAAAAACCGGAAAAACGCATGCCCAGAGGTCGAATCAAAATCAGCGCCAATCCCGGCAGTGCCGGAGCTGCCGCCAGCCAAAGGGCCGCCTGCCGGAACCCACGGCCCCGGTAAGACGACACCACAGGCACAGGGGCATGCTTAGCCCTCTGCCTCCTCACTGAGCTGCTCCCACCTTTCGTACAGAGCGTCCAGTTCCGCCTGGGCCGCCTCTTTCTCTTTCATCAGCTCATTCAGCTTTTCATAGTCGCAGGCAGCGGCCTCCATCTCCCGGTCCAAGCCGGCAATTCGCTCCTCTGCCTTGGCAATGTCCCGCTCGCAGATGGTCAGCTGCCGCCGGGCGGCCTGCTGAGCCCGATTGCCGGAGCGGGGCCGCTCTGTAACAGTCTTTTCCTTTACAGTCTTTTGAGGCTGAGGCTTTTCGGCCTCCTCCTGTGCCTTCACCTGCCGGTACTGGGCAAACCCCATGGGATAGTCGGTGATGGTGCCGTCCGCCAACTCCCAGATGCGGGTGGCAAAGCGGTTGATGAAGTAACGGTCATGGCTGACAAACAGCAGTGTCCCGTCATAGGCCTCCACCGCCTCCTCGATCCACTCCCGGGAATCGATGTCCAAATGGTTGGTGGGCTCGTCCAGGATAAGGAAGTTGATTTCGTCATCCATCAGCATGCAAAGCCGCAGCCGGCTCTGCTCACCGCCGGAGAGGACAGAGACGGGCTTGAGCACATCCTCGCCCCGGAAGTCATAGGCTGCCAGGCGGTTCCGGGCAGACTGGGCGGAGAGGCCCTTTTTTGCGGCCATCATGTTCTCCACCAGGTTCCAGTCCGGATGATCAAAGTGAACAATCTGGGGGAGGTACGCCTCCCGGACCTGGGGGCCGGTGCGAATCCGTCCGTCATCCGGGTAAAGCTCCCCTACGATCATTTTGATGAGGGTGGATTTTCCGGTGCCGTTGTCGCCGATGAGGGCGATGCGCTCGCCTCCCTCCACCTTCAGGTTGATACCGCTGAAAAGGTGCTTGTCCCCATAGGACTTGGAGATGTTCCGCAGCGCCAGCACCTCGTCCCCGTGGAACTCGGCGGTGTTGAATCGGGCGTCCATCTTCTTGGCCTTGGTTGGCTTTGCGGTGGTGCGCATCCGCTCGATCCGCTTTTCCATGGAGATGGCCCGGCGGTAGGTCTTATCCATGCCCTGGAAGGCCCACATCCGCAGCTGCTCCGCCGACTTTTCCAGTTGCTGGATCTTGGCCTGTTCCTTTTCGTACTGCTTCATCCGCTCCTGGTAGCGGCGTTCCTTCTCCACGGCATAAAAACTGTAATTTCCGCTGTAAAACTCTGCCTTGCCGTCCAGGACTTCAATGACCCGGGTGACGATGCAGTCCAGGAAATAGCGGTCGTGGGAAATGGTGACCACCGTCCCCTTGAAGGAACGGATATATTCTTCCAGCCACTCGGTGGCGTGGAGGTCCAGGTGGTTGGTAGGCTCGTCCAGGAGCAGAATATCCGTATCCTCTAAAATGAGGCGGCCCAGGTTGACCCGGGTCTTTTCGCCGCCGGAGAGGCTGTCGAAACGCTGCGCCCGCATTTCCTGGGAAATGGAGAGGCCTGCGGCGATCTTGTTGACGGCCACGTCGGTATCATACCCACCGAAAGCCTCAAACTTTTCACTCAGCGTCCCGTAGCGCCGCAAGACGGACGGATCGCTGTCTCCTTCCGCCATGCGGCTCTCCAGTGCCCGCATTTCCTCCGCCAGCGTCTGGAGGCGGGCAAACGCTGTACGCAGCACATCCTCTACCGTATACCCGGCGGGATAGACGGGGATCTGGGAGATCAGGCCCAGCCGCCGCCCGGTGGCGATGGTAACCTGGCCTTCGTCATAATCCAGCTCTCCGGTCAAAATCTTAAAGAGCGTGGTCTTGCCGGCACCGTTTTTACCCAGCAGTCCCACCCGCTCGCCCTGGTCAATCTGAAAGGACAGGCCGTCCAGTACATTGTGCCCTACCTCAAAGGATTTGACCAGTCCGTTTACCTGAATGTCAATCATAAGCCTTGCAAAGTTCCTCTACAATCCACCCGAAGTGCATGGCGTGGGATGCCTTGACCAGCATGGCCGTATTGGGCCCCAGCTGGCCGGTCAGTTCCCGAATCGCCTCCTCCTTGGTGGCAAAATGATAGGCCTCGCCGCCGCTTTCCACGGCGCCGTCGGCGATCATGGCGGCCTTTTCTCCGATGGCAGCCACAAAGTCGATGCCCAGCATCGCCGCCAGCGCCCCCATGTTGTAATGGGCCTGTGCGGTCAGGTCACCCAGCTCACCCATATCGCCCAGTACGGCCACTTTCCGGTCGCACTCGGTCTTGGCCAGGATCTCCAGTGCTGCACTGACGGACTGGGGATTGGCATTGTAGCAGTCATCCAGAATGCACCGGTCTTCCGGCAGATGGATGACCCGCATCCGGGAACCGGCAGGCTGATAGGCCTCCACGCCCCGGATGATTTCCGCGTGGTTGAGATGCAGAAGCTCCGCGATGGCCACCGCCATGGAAGCTGAGTAGACCATGTGCTCGCCGGGCGCGGGAATCCGCAGGACATAGGTGTCCCGGGCCGTGGTCACCGTGCAGGTGATGCCAGCCACGCCATGGTCCAGGATATCCGTCACCCGGACATTGCAGTGGGCCGACTGGCCGCATCGGATGGTGGTGAAGGGCAGCTCCAGTCCGTTCAGAAGGGGGTCATCTCCGTTTAGGATGGCCACGCCGTCCGGCTTGAGGTTCTGGAAAATCTCGCTCTTCGCCTTTAAAATGCCCTCCCGGCTGCCAAGGAACTCGATGTGGGCATCGCCGATGTTGGAGATGACGGCAATATCGGGCCGAACCATCTCTCCCAGGTAGGCGATCTCCCCGAAGTGGTTCATGCCGGTCTCGATGACCGCCGCCTCATGCTCCGGCCGCAGCTGTAAAAGCGTCAGGGGCGTGCCGATGTCGTTGTTGAAGTTCTCCGGGGTTTTCAAAACCCGGTATTTGGCCCCCAGCACTGCGGCGATCATTTCCTTGGTGGTTGTTTTGCCCACGCTGCCCGTAATCTGGATGAAGGGGATCTGGAACCGGTCCCGGTAATGGGCAGCCAGTGCCTTGAGTGCCAGGCGTGTGTCGTCCACCTTGATGTAAAACTTATCCGGCCGCAGATCCGCCGGCAGCTTGGCACACAGACATCCGGCGGCGCCGGCGGAGAGTGCCGCGTCAATAAAATTATGGCCGTCGAACCGCTCCCCTTTCCAAGGGATGAACAGACTGCCGGGCTGTACGCTGCGGCTGTCGGTACATACGGCACTGACCGGGGCCGCCCCCTCCCAGGGGTTCCACCACACGCCGCCGACGGCCTGAGCGATTTCCTTCACAGTCATAGGCTGCATATCAATACTCTCTCCTCTTTCTGTGATAGGACTGCCGCACGATCTCCTCGCACAGCTCTCCATAGCTGATGCCCACTGCGGCCGCCTCCTTGGGTACAAAGCTGGTGGGCGTCATACCGGGCAGGGAATTTGCCTCCAGCACCCACAGCTGCCCCTGAGCGTCCAGGATCATATCCGTCCGGGAGTAGACCTCCAGTCCAAGCGCCCGGTGGACCCGCAGGGCAAGCTCTCCGGCCCGCTCCATCTCCTCCGGCGTAATCTGGGCCGGGCAAGTCTCCACGGCACCGCCCTTTTGATACTTGGCCTCGTAGTCAAATTCCTTGCCGGCAGGCACGGTCTCCACAGCGGGCAGCCACCGATCACCCAGCACGGCCACCGTCAGCTCCCGGCCGAAGATCCGCTCCTCCGCCAGGACCTTGCCGCCGTAGCGGTGGACCTCCTCCAACGCCTTCCGGAGCTGGACCCGGTCCTCCGGCAGATATACACCCAGGGAAGAACCGCCGCCGGCGGTCTTGATGACGCAGGGCATGGGCAGCTCCGCCGCCAGGGCGTCCACATCTGCCGCGGCGTATTCCAGCCGCCGCCACTTGGGCGTGGGAATCCCCGCCGCGTCCATCATCTGTTTGGAAGCGATTTTGTCCATGGCGATGGCAGAGCCCAAGTGACCGGACCCAGTATAGGGCACGCCCAGCAGATCCAGCGTGGCCTGGATGCGGCCATCTTCGCCATCCTGACCATGGAGACCCAAAAACACCAGATCCGCCGCCGTGCACAGTTCCAGCACATGGGGGCCCAGCCGGCTGGGGCTCTGGTCCTTACGGCTCTTTTTCACCGCCTCCAGGTCCGGCGCCTGGACGGTGATGGCCGCCTCGGGACACAGGCCGTCCGGCGCATCAAAGAGGGTGTCCAGATCCGCCGGGACCTCTTCCAGTCCCAGGAACATATCCACCAGAATCGCCCGGTACCCGTTCGCCCGCAGCGCCCGGCACACACCACTTCCTGTCACCAGGGAGACCGTCCGCTCCGTGGACAAGCCTCCCGCCAAAACAACGATCTTCATTTGGAAAACTCCTATCCCTTCCATGACCTGTGGTCATACGGATTCTATTTTATCCTATTATAGTCTGTTATAGTTTAGCACAGCCACCCGCCGAATACAACCTGCAAAACAAAACCAGCCCTCCGAAAAAGCAAGGCCGCTTTTTCAAAGGGCTGGTAAAATTGACACAAGGGCAGTCTTTCAGGAAAGCCAGCCAAAGAGGCCGCCGTCGTCCTTTTCCTGATCCAGCACCGTCCGGGCTGCGGAGAGCATTCGGGCCGCGTCGGCGCGGGTGATGGTGGTGTCCAGGCTGTCGCTGCCGAAGCTGCCGACGGCCAGGACGTTGACCGCCTCCAGATTGCCTACTGCCTGGGCAGCCCAGGAGGGCACGGTCTCCCGTCCGGCATACCAGACGGCCAGGTCCACGTCCTCCACGTCCAGCAGCCGGTTGAGCACTGTGGCCGCCTCATTGAAGGTGATGGGAGAATTCCCCCGGAAGGCCACACCCTCTGCAGTGGAGGTACCCTGGACAATGCCCTCCGCCACACCGGCGGCGGCATAGGCCTTGACCCAGGTGGGGATGGCCGCATCGTCACAGAATCCCGTCATGGTGACGGCAGTGACGTCCCGGCCGGCGGTCTCCAGCGCCATGGCCACAAACTCGCTGCGGGAGACCGTACGCTCCGGTTCAAAGTAGTACTGGTCCCCAATTCGGGCGCCCACGAAGATCCCCTGCTCTGCCAGATCCTGAGCGGCGGCTGCGGCGGCGCTGCCGGCGGTATCGCTGTACGTGACGCCGGACTTGGTCTTTTCAATTGTCACGGAAACCGTGGCGGGCTGGGACACGTGCCCGGCGCTGTCCGTGACCGCATAGGTGAAACGGTCGGCGCCGGTGGCATTTTCCTCCGGCGTGTAGGTGAAGTTGGCACCGTCGATCTCCACGGTGCCCTTTCGGGGCTCATCCACCACGGCAAAGGTCAGATCATCTCCCTCGGCGTCGCTGCCCAGCAGCTGTGCCTCATAGGGGATGCCCCGGTAGGTGGAAATGGACAGTTCCCCGGCCACCGGAGCCCCCTCCTCCGGTTGCGTATCCGCCTCTTTGGTGCCGAAGAGCGCCAGTGCATTGACGCTCAGCAGCAGCACTGCGCCCAGTGCCAGAACAGAGAAACGTTTGATAGATCGGTTTTTCAAGTACATCGGACCTCCTCACTGGATTTGTTCGGTCCTAGTGTCTTCCTCAGCCCCGAAAAGTATGCAAAAAAGCCGGAGACTGGGGTCTCCGGCTTTTTGAATTGGACGGATTATCCGATGGTCCTTCCCGGCAGGGGGCGCCCCGGGCGGCGCATGGTGGGCGATCGCTTTTTGATGCCCGACACCATACCCATGGCCATAAACAGCGTCACCACGGAGGACCCGCCGTAGCTGAAAAACGGCAGCGTGATGCCGATGACCGGCATGATGAACAGGCACATGCCGATGTTGATGATGGTCTGGAAGATCAGCATGGCTGCCATGCCCACACAGATATAACTATGGAAGGGCGTCTGCGCATTTTTTGCAACCAGCAGCACCCGGAAAATGATGGCCGCCAGCAGCACAATCACCACCAGGCATCCCACAAGTCCCAACTCCTCCCCGATGACGGAGAAGATGAAGTCCGTGTGCCGCTCCGGCAAGGACCCCTCCCCCGCCTGGGTCTGGGTCCCCTGCAGATAGCCCTGACCGAACCATACGCCGCCGCCGATGGTCAGAAGGCTCCGGGTCTGCTGCCAGCCGGCGCCCTGGACATCGTAGCTGTGGTCAAAAAGAACCAGGAAGCGGTTTTTCATGTAGGAGGGGATCAAATCCAGCATCCAGGCCGCCGCCACGCCGCCGCCGCATCCGACAAAGAGCAGTGCAAACCACCGGAGGGCAAAGCCCGCCGCGAAAGCCATGCACAAAAAGATGAAAAAGAAGGTCAGCGCGTTGCCCATATCCCCGGAGATCACCACATACCAACCCATCAATGCAAGTGTGTGGCCCGCAGCCATGGCCGCGGAGCGGAACGAGCGCAGATCCCGTTTCTCCTCCCTCTGCCAGGCCAGCTGCTTTGCCAGCAGCAGTGTGAAGGTAATCTTCACCACTTCCGCCGGGCCGATGTTGAAGGGAATTCCCGGGATCTGAAGCCACGCCTGGTTGCCGGTGGTATCTCCGCCGATGCCCAGCGGCGTCAGCAGCAGTCCGATAAAAACGATGTTGAAGCCAACCATCCACTTCCATTTTTTCATGACGATCTCGATGTCCACCATAGACAAAAAGATGTACATGCAGATGCCCAGAAACAGCGCCACGCTCTGGACAATGACAGGGCGGTTGGAGTTCGAGTAACGGGTGGCACTGTAGATCATCACGATGCCATAGACCGTGGCGGTACAGCAAAGCCCCAGCAGTACCAGATCGGCCTGTTGGAAAAAATCCGCCAGAATGGCTTTAAGTCGGTTCAGCATGGGGTGTTTCTCCGTTTCCCAAAGGGTTGATTAAAGTCAACGTATTATACCACAAACCGATGGAGGTGTAAACGGCGCAATTTTGTTTTTACAAACCGTTCAAACTATGATATATTAAATTGATTTGAAACGGAGAAAGGACGGCGGAACACTTGGAATACCTCTCTCACAGCGAGGCGGAGACGGAGGCCCTGGGCGCCCGGCTGGCCGGTGTGCTGACGGCCGGTGCGGTGGTTGCCTACCAGGGCGGCCTGGGCATGGGCAAGACCGCCTTTACCCGGGGACTCGCCCGGGGACTGGGCTGCACCGACCGGGTCACCAGCCCCACTTTTACCATTGTCAACGAGTATCTGGGAGGCCGTCTGCCTCTGTTCCACTTTGACATGTACCGCCTCCCTGACTCGGATGCCCTGTTTGACATCGGCTGGGAGGACTATCTGGACCGGGGCGGTGTGTGTGCCGTGGAGTGGAGCGAGCAGGTGGCAGACGCCCTGCCGAAGGATACTGTCACCGTCTCCCTGGCCCGCCACCCGGACGAGGAAACCTGGCGGATCATTACGATCAAAGGAGTGGAGCTGCCATGAAAATTCTGGCGCTGGAGACCTCCGCCCGGGCGGTATCTGCCGCCGTGGTGGAGGATGGGCGGCTGCTGGCCTGCGGCTATCAGGACACGGGCCTCACCCACAGCCGCACCCTGATGCCCATTGTGGAGGGCATTTTGAAAAATACGGAGCTGACCATGGCGGATATGGACGCCGTGGCGGTGGCAGCAGGACCGGGGTCCTTCACTGGCATCCGCATCGGCGTGGCTGCTGCCAAGGGACTGGCCTTTGCAGCGGACAAGCCCGCCGTGGGCGTTTCCACGCTGGAGGCCATGGCCCGGAACGTGGCCCACGTGCCGGGACTGGTGATCTGCGCCATGGATGCCCGCCGCCAGCAGATCTACAACGCCCTCTTTGAGGCAGATGCAGACGGACAGCTGACCCGGCTGACGCCGGACCGGGCCATCGGGCTTTCGGAGCTTGCCGACGAGCTGCGGCAGGATACCCGCCCCAAGCTGTTGGTGGGCGATGGTGCCCGGCTGTGCCGGGACTATCTGGAAGAGGCGGGGATCTCCTGCCGTCTGGCACCGCCCCATCTTCTTTTGCAAAATGCCGCCTCCGTGGGCTTTGCCGCGGAGCAGGCCGCCCGGGAGGGCCATCTGGGTTCCGCCCAGGATCTGCAGCCGGTGTATCTCAGGCCGGTCCAGGCAAAAAAGCTGGCGGAACGGCAGAACTAAGCAGAGAATCCAGCGATCTCATCACTTCAAAATACAGATAAAGGAGCTTTCTTATGAGCGGTAAAGTGCACATCATGGACCACCCTCTGGTCGCCCACAAACTGACCATCCTGCGGGACAAAAACACCAGCGTCAAGGACTTCCGGGAGCTGGTCTCCGAAATCGGAATGCTCATCACCTATGAGGCCACCCGGGACCTTCCCCTGACCACCAAGGAAGTGGAAACCCCCATCTGCAAGACTGTGGCTCCCACGCTCAAGGGCAAGAAATTCGCCGTGGTCCCCATCCTCCGGGCCGGCCTGGGCCTGGTAGACGGTGTGCTGCGGATGGTGCCCTCTGCCCGCGTCGGCCACATCGGCATGTTCCGGGATGAGGAAACGCTGGAGCCCCACGTGTATTTCTGCAAAATGCCCAAGGACATCTCTGAGCGGGACATTATGATCGTGGACCCCATGCTGGCCACCGGCGGCGGCGCGGGAGACGCCCATGCCGGGCAGAAAAACC
>FR890956.1:114810-151184 GCA_000436875.1 Oscillibacter sp. CAG:155
CCGGAATTCAGAGCCCAGGGTTGTTCTGCCCGCCCGGGGGGCCATCCGCCACATTCAGGAGACCCACCCGGACGTGGACATCTACTGCGGCGCCGTGGACGAGCGGCTCAATGAGCACGGCTACATTGTGCCGGGCCTTGGTGACGCGGGTGACCGGATCTTCGGTACCAAATAAACCGTTCTGCTTACAAGAAACAAGCTGCCGTGGGAAATTTCCCGCGGCAGCTTACTTTTTCTTTTTAATAAATGCAAAAATAGATTCCCAGCCACTGCAGCGCGGCTCCCGCCAGCACGAACAGATGCCAGACACAGTGATCGTACTTTTTGCTCCGGGCAAAGGGGATCATCCCCAGAGTATAAGCGATGCCGCCCAGCAGGATAAACCACAGCAGCAGGCGGTTGTTCTGCCAGAAATCCGGGATAAACATCAGCCCGCTCCAACCGATGAGGAAGTAAAGCGTGTAATGCAGCGGACGCCAGCGGCCCGGCCCCAGCACGGCCACCGCCGTCACACCCAGCAAAATCACGCCCCACTGCACGCAAAACAGCGTGACGCCCAGAACCCCTCCCACATACACCAGAAGCACCGGGGCAAACGTGCCGCCGATCAGCAGATAGATGGACACATAGTCAAACCGGCGGCACACCCGTTTGGCGGTGGACCCGGAGCGCATGGCATGGTAGACACTGCTCATGGTCATCATGAAGATCAGGCTGATGCCGTACACACAGGAGGCCAGGATCTTCATCCCCGTATCCGACTGCACCAGCAGCAGCACCATTCCCGCCACCGCCACCAGGGCCCCCGCGCCGTGGCTTACGGCGTTGAAAATCTCCTCCGCCAGTGTCAGATGAGGCGGCTCGTTCATGGCCCGAAAGCGGGCCTTTCGCACGGAACGGAGTCTGTTCAGACAATCTTGATTTGCAATGGACGCTGTTCGCATAACGTATCTCCTCGGTTCTCCGGTTTCCCGGTTCAGCGTTGAATTTAATTTCGAAAACTATATTATACGGTTTCGTTTCGCGTTTCAAGTAGTTTTTGTAAATTTACTGCAAACATGCCCTGAAATTTTTCACAAAAAAAGAGGACGCATATGCGTCCTCTTTTGTCACTGCCAGTATTCGGTTTTTCCCTCCAGGCCAATGTGCTTGGCTTTGAAAACAGGGTTTTTTCCCGCTTTGCGCTGAGCGGCGTAATCCTTCATGGCATCCAGCGCCGGACGGGCCAGGATCAGGATCACCGGGAGGTTGATCAGCGCCATCAGCCCCATCAGCACATCCGCCAGGTTCCACACCAGATCAATGCTCTGGCCGGCGCCGATGAAAATGACAATCATGGCATTGATGCGGAAAAGCACCATAAATTCCCGGGCAGGCACGCGGCCCACAATATAGTTGAGGGCATTGTCCACGTAATAGAGGTTGCCGATCAGCGTCGTGAAGGCAAAAAGCACCATGGCCACCGTGATGAACACCGGGCCCGCGGCGCCGAACACATTCTGCAGCGCCGCCTGCACGTAGGGTGCCCCTTCCAGGCCTTTGGTGGGCTCCACACCGGAACACAGCAGCATAAATGCCGTGGCGGAACAGATCAGCAGCGTGTCGATGAACACGGAGAGCATCTGCACCAGGCCCTGCTTAGCCGGGTGACTCACATGGGCAGACGCCGCCGCGTTGGGAGCAGAACCCACGCCCGCCTCGTTGGAGAAAAGGCCCCGCTTGATACCGTACATCATGGCAGAGCCGGTAAAGCCCGCGAAGATCGACTGGAAGTCAAAAGCTTCGGAAAAGATGCGGCCCAATACCTGAGGCAGCAGCTGGATATGCAGCACCACCACGATCAGCGCCACCAACACGTACATACCGCCCATAAACGGCACCAGCGTGGAGGTCACCTTCATGATCCGCTTGCCGCCGCCCATGAGGCAGTACCCCACCAAAACCGCCAGGATCGCTCCGATCACCCAGGGGGTGGTGGCGGGATCATAAAAAGAATATCCGGCGAAGGTGGACTGAAGATTATAGGACGCCACCATGTTGAAGCCGCCGGCATAGGTCAAAATCAGTGTGATGGCAAACACCACCGCCAGCGGACGGCTGTGCAGCGCCGCCTCAATGTAATAAGAAGGGCCGCCGTAGCACTCGCCGGTTTCCGGATTGCGGCGCTTGTAGATCTGGGCCAGGGTGGATTCAATAAAGGCGGAGGCGCCGCCGATGATGGCGATCAGCCACATCCAGAACACCGCGCCATAGCCGCCCAGGCACACGGCAGTGGAGATGCCCACGATATTGCCGGTACCCACCCGGGACGCCGTGGAGACCATCAGTGCCTGGAAGGAGGAAACCGCGCCCTCCTTTTCCGGGCGCTCTCCCACCACGCGGATGGACTCCCGCACCATACGGAACTGGATAAAACGCGTCCGGACAGTGAAATACAATCCCGCCGCAATCAGCAGGATCACCAGGATGTAGGTATAAAGGTAGTTGCTCAAGGTGCCGATCAAGTCTCCCAGCATGAAACAATTCCTTTCTCTTTTATTTTTTTACAGTTTTTTCAGCATATCAGAAAGGATACCTTCTTGTCAATTTTATTTTTCAAATGGTTCAAAAAAACGGCGGAGCTGTATCCTCCGCCGTTTTCTCCAGTTGTGTCTCCTGTCTGGGCGTGCCGCTGGAGAGCGTCTGCAGCTCCGCCGTCTCCACATCAAAGAGCAGGCTGCTGGCCCCACCGTCCACAGTCTCACAGGTCAGGAGCAGGACGCCGTCCGCCTGCCACCTGATCCCGGTGATGGAGGTCTCTATGCCGTCCCAGTCCTGGAGGTCGAAGCGCTTGCCCCAGCTTCCCTCTCCCGCCTTTTGCCGGCTGACGGAAAAAGCCGTGGGCTCCTCCGTCAGGCAGACGTTCCAGACCCCATCATCGGACCAGAGGCTGTACCGCGCGGTGTTTCCCGCCAGGCGGTCCGTCGTCATGGCCTCCACATCGGATACCCATTTCTCCCCGGCCATGGGCGGCACCAGGAACACCCGCTTGTCCCCATACTGCTCCCCGGCGTCCCAGTCGGCGCCATTGGAGAGATAGAGATCCGTCCCATCGGTGACAATGTAGGAAAACCGGCGCTGGGTGATCTCCCCCGCATCCCGCATTTTCCAGAGAAACGCACCGTTTTCATAGATCACGTCAATGACCATGGGACGGCTCTCCCCGTAGGCCTGGACCGTCCGCAGCTGGCAGGGCACATCCAGGGATACCTTCTCCAGAAAAGCCGGGATCAGATCCTCACCCAGGGTCGCCCCGCTGGTAAAGAGCACGCCTGTGTCCCCGCCCTCCTGGGATGTATCGGAATCGATGTCCGGAATACCGTATTCCTCAGGCAGTTCCTCCAGCGGTGCATAGCCATAGGGCGTCTCCGCCGTGTAACGGCTCTCCCCCAAGGAAAATTTCGCGTACAGTGTGGTTCCGCCCACTTCTTTCACCAAGCGGTACTCCCCCGCTTCCGGCGCCTCTTCAAACAGGGAAAATCCGCAGGTCAGAGCTTTGGTGCTCCCCGGTTCCAGCGTATAGCCGACAGCGTTCCACCCGGCATCTTCCCGCAGCGTCAGATCTTCCCAGCCTCCGTCTGTCTGCCGCTGAAGGGTATACGCCTCTCCAAAGTCCACGCTCTGCTCCGTGTTGTTCTCAATAAAATAGGTATAAGATGTAAGGGACGGGTCATAGACCGGATGCTCCAGCTCCATGGTCAGTCCTTCGGAAACCCCGGCAGACGGCTCGCCGGCCGCTTCAAGCTGCGGGACTTCTCCCCCTTCTCCGCAGCCGCTCAACAGCAGCAGACCTGCCGCCAAAATTGGCAAAATTTTTCTCATCTCCTGCCACCTCCTGCCCGTTTTGACGGGAATATCCAGAAAAGGTTCCCCGCTTTCTGGCATTGTGTACAAAACAAGGCTGAAAATTTTTCAGCCTCCCTGCTTGCATTTTAGCAGAGCATCCGGTACAATACAAGCATAAGTAAAGGATGATAGCTGCAACGTAGTGCTGCGCGCACGGGCTGACACCTATCATTCATGGATGTTAGGTGTTTCAAATCCGGAAGGTTTGAAGCGCCTTTTCTTTTTTGAAACCACACGCAACAGGGAAACACGAAGGAGGTTTTTTGTATGATCTTACTGGCAAACGGCAAAGTGATCACCCGGGACCCTAATGGCACCGGATACTATCCCGACGGCGGCGTCGTCACCGACGGCGGCAAGATCGTGGAGGTGGGCACCACCGCGGAACTGAAGGCCAAATACCCTCAGGCGGAGTTTGTGGACGCCAAGGGCGGCGTCATCATGCCGGGCCTCATCAACGCCCACACCCACATCTACTCCGCCCTGGCCCGGGGCCTGTCCATCAACGGCTACAATCCCACCAATTTCTACGAGGTGCTGGACGGCCAGTGGTGGTACATCGACCGGAACCTGGACCTGGAGGCAACTAAGGCCTCTGCCCAGGCCCTGGTGATCGACTCCATCAAGCAGGGCGTCACCACGATTTTCGACCATCACGCCTCTTTCTGTGAGATTCCCGGTTCCCTGATGAAGATCGCTGAGGTCACCAAGGAGTTCGGCATGCGGGCCTGCCTGTGCTACGAAGTCTCCGACCGGGACGGCGAGGAGAAATCCATCCAGTCCGTTCAGGAGAACAAGGACTTCATCGACTACTGCGAGAAGAACCCCTCCGAAATGCTCAAGGCCATGTTCGGCGGCCACGCCCTCTTCACCATCTCCGACAAGACCTTTGACCGGATGGTGGCGGCCAACAACGGCCGGGTGGGCTACCACATCCATGTCTCCGAGGGCATGAACGATGTGTACGACAGCCTTCAGAACTACGGCCGCCGGCCGGTTCAGCGTCTTCAGGACCACGGCATTCTGGGCCCCAAGACCATTCTGGGCCACTGCATCCATGTGAACACCGCCGAGATGGACATCATCAAGGCAACGGACACCATGTGCGTCAACAACCCCGAGTCCAACATGGGTAACGCCGTAGGCTGCTCCCCCATCCTGCAGCTCTATAAGAAGGGCATTCTGGTGGGGCTGGGCACCGATGCCTACACCAACGATATGCTGGAGAGCATCAAGGTGGCCCTCATCATCCAGCGTCACAATGCCTGCATGCCCAATGTGGGCTGGTGTGAGGTGACGGACATGCTCTTCAAGAACAACGCCAAGATGGCCGAGCGAACCGGGTTCCCCACCTTGGGCGTGCTGGCTCCCGGTGCCGCGGCGGATGTGATCGTCATGGATTATAAGCCCTTCACCCCCTTCTCCGACGCCAACATCGACGGCCACATGCTCTTCGGCATGACCGGCCGCCAGTGCCAGACCACTATGATCAACGGCAAGATTTTGATGAAGGACCGCGTCCTCACGGAGATCGACGAGGAGGCCGTCAACGCCCATATTCTGGAGAGCAGCAAGCGCCTGTGGGGCAAGCTGAATCACTGCCAGTACTGAGACAGACACATCCGCAAGGAGTATTTTGAGGAGGAAAAAAGCGTATGTCTGAACTGATGATCCCCATTCCCTTCCGGGAATTGATGACCTGGGTTACCACCGAATACCAGCGGGAGGGCTCCGTTTTCGGCGTCCACCGTCCCTACAAGGCAGGCGTGAAGAAGCTGCCCATCTTCGGCGAGACCATCGAGACCCCCTTCGGCCCCGCCGCCGGCCCCAATACCCAGCTGGCTCAGAACATCATCGCCAGCTACTTCGGCGGTGCCAGGTTCTTCGAGCTCAAGACCGTCCAGAAGATGGACGGCGCGGACCTGGCCGCCTGCATCAACCGTCCCTGTATCCTGGCGGAGGACGAGTGCTACAACTGTGAGTGGTCCACAGAGCTGTATGTCCAGCAGGCCTTTGAGGAATATGTGAAGGCCTGGTGCGCCCTGAAGATCATGTCCAAGGTGTACGGTCTGGGCGACCCCAACGGCTTCGTCTTCAACATGTCCGTGGGCTACGACCTGGCGGGCATCCAGGGCGAGAAGGTGAACTCCTTCCTGGACGGCATGGTAGACGCCTCCAAGACGCCCATCTTCCAGGAGTGCATCGCCGTCTTGAAGGAGTTCTTCCCCGGTGAGAGCGATTATATCGACACCATCACCCCCCACGTCTCCGGCTCCGTGACGGTCTCCACCCTCCACGGCTGCCCGCCGGACGAGATCGAGCGCATCGCCAGCTACCTCATTGAGAAGAAGCACCTGCACACCTTCGTCAAGTGCAACCCCACCATCCTGGGCTATGAGACTGCCCGGTCCATTCTGGACGGCATGGGCTATGACTACATTGCTTTCGACGACCACCACTTCAAGGAGGACCTGCAGTACTGCGACGCAGTGCCCATGTTCCACCGGCTCCAGGCCCTGGCGGATGCCCACGGTCTGGAATTCGGCCTCAAGCTCTCCAATACCTTCCCTGTGGACGTGAAGGCCGGGGAGCTGCCCAGTGAGGAGATGTACATGGCGGGCAAGTCTCTCTTCCCCCTGACCACCACCATGGCCGCCATGATGGCCAAGGAGTTCGGCGGGAAGCTGCGCCTCTCCTACGCCGGCGGCGCCGACGCCTTCAACATCGACAAGCTCTTTGCCTGCGGCATCTGGCCCATCACCATGGCCACCACGGAATTGAAGCCCGGCGGCTATCAGCGCTTCACCCAGATCGGCGACAAGCTGGACGCCATGGACTTCAAGCCCTTCACCGGCGTGGACGTCACCGGCATCGAGGCGCTGAGCCTTGCGGCCCGGTCCGACAAGTACCATGTCAAGGCCATCAAGCCCCTGCCCCGCCGCAAGCTCTATGAGAAGGTTCCCCTGATGGACTGCTTCACCGCACCCTGCAAGGGCGGCTGCCCCATCCACCAGGACATCCCGGAATATATTGAGCTGTGCCGCAAGGGAGAGTATGCCTCCGCCCTGCGCCTCATTACCGAGAAGAACCCCCTGCCCTTCATCACCGGTACCATCTGCGCTCACAACTGCATGACCAAGTGTACCCGCAACTTCTACGACCAGCCGGTGAATATCCGGGCCACCAAGCTGGTGGCCGCTGAAAAGGGCTACGACACCTACATGGCCAAGATCAAGACCCCCGCTCCCGCTGATACCAACGCCAAGGTGGCCGTCATCGGCGGCGGCCCGGCTGGCATGTCCGCCGCCTACTTTGTGGGCCGCGCCGGCATTCCCGTCACCCTCTTTGAGCGCACCGGCTCCCTGGGCGGCATCGTCCGCCAGGTGATCCCCGCCTGGCGCATCTCCGACGAAGCCATCGAGAAGGACGTGGCTCTGATGGAGAAGATGGGCGTGGAGGTAAAGCTGAACACCGAGGCCCCCTCCGTTACGGAACTCGAGGCCATGGGCTACACCCACATCTTCTTCGCCGTGGGCGCCTGGAAGGCCGGCAAGCTGGACATTCCCGGCAATGTGGTGCCCGTCATCGGCTGGCTGAAGGATATGAAGGCCGGCAAGGAAGTGCCTCTGGGGCACGTGGCCGTCGTCGGCGGCGGCAACACCGCCATGGACGCCGCCCGGGCCGCCCTGCGGGCCGGTGCCAAGTCCTCCACCCTGGTCTACCGCCGCACCAAGAAGTACATGCCCGCCGACGCCGAGGAGTTGGAGCTGGCCATTGCCGACGGCGTGCAGTTCCTGGAGCTGGTGGCTCCCGTAGAGCAGAAGGACGGCAAGCTGGTATGCGAGAAGATGAAGCTGGGCGATCCCGACGAGAAGGGCCGCCGCAAGCCCGTCCCCACCGGTGAGATGGTCTCCATTGACTGCGACACCGTGATCGCCGCCGTGGGCGAAAAGGTGGACAGCGAGATCTTCACCAGAAACGGCATCAACGTGGACGCCAAGGGCATTCCCGATTTCAAGACCAATCTCGAGGGCGTCTATGTGGGCGGCGACGCCATGCGAGGCCCCGCCACCGTGGTGGAAGGCATTGCCGATGCCCAGTATTTCGCCAACGCCGTCATCGGTGAGGCCCACAAGGTCACCATCCCCGCCAAGGCCGTGGCCACCCGGGCGGAGGCCATCGCCAAGAAGGGCATTTTGTGTGAGAGCGCCAAGTGCGAGGGTGACCGGTGCCTGACCTGCAACGTGGTGTGCCAGGTCTGCGCCGACGTGTGCCCCAACCGGGCCAACGTGGTCATCGAACTGCCTGACGGCCGCCATCAGATCCTCCACGTGGACCGAATGTGCAACGAGTGCGGCAACTGCGCCATCTTCTGCCCCTATGACTCCGCTCCCTACCGCGACAAGTTCACCCTGTTCTACACCCGGGAGGGCTTCGACGAGAGCGTAAACAACTCCGGCTTCCTGCCTCTGGGCGGACACAAGGTCCTGGTCCGGCTGAACGGCAAGGTCTTCGAGGCAGATCTGGACGGCAAGAACGATCTGCCTGCTGAGATTGAGGTATTCATCCTGACCGTGCTGACCAAGTACAACTATCTGCTGGGATAAGGTTTCTCAGACAAACAAGGGCGGAGGCCGGTTTTCCGGCCTCCGCCCTTGTTTATAATGTAAGCAAACCACCTGTGCCATCGGCGGTTATGGGGATTGGTGCCACCACTGCCAGAGCTTCAACCAGACCAGTCCCGCCGCTCCCAGCAGCACCAGTACGCCGGCCACGATCGGCAGCCACTCCACATGGTAATACCGCACAAAGGCGGCAACGCCGGTGTAGTCTTTCTCATTCTCAATGACATGAATACCCAATGATGAGCCCACGACCAAAAATACCAGCAGCACAAAAAGTCCGGCTCCCAGCACCGCGCCTGAGACGGTGCGGACGATCCCCTGCTGATGTGCGGTCATTCCTTTGGCCTCGCTCCGCTGTACCTCCCACCCCTGGTCCTCATCCAGCAGCCAGTCTACGCTGACGCCGAACTGCCGGGCACAGGGCAGCAGTTTTCCCCCGTCCGGCAGGGCCGTTCCCTGCTCCCAGCGGGAGACCGCCTGCCGGGAGATCCCCAGCATTTCCGCCAGCGCTTCCTGACTCAGGCCCTCCCGTTTGCGAAGCCGGATCAGCTTTTCCGAAAATGTCATGGCAGTCCCTCCTTTTCTTCCTCATCTTACCAAAGGCCGCAGGGAAAGTCCACTGCACCCGAGGTACCCGTAGGTTCCTCGCTCCGTTTTTTCTCCAACATCATGCAAATTTTCTCCCTACGGCAGGCCGAAATCTCAAGCATCCGCTGATGTTTCTCCTCTTATCCGGCATATCCGTTCCGGATTACTTTGTCACCGCCTGAAAAAGCAGTGACTCCGGTACTGTGGGTTCCCCCACTGCATGTAAAAGAGGCACACTCCCACATGGAGCACCAGCCCCACCAGGCCGATGCCGGCCTCCGCTGTCAGCAGCAGGATGACTCCCTGAGCGGCGATGTAGAGCAGGAGCATCAGCCGTTCCCGCCGACGGCGGTCCGCCGGTCCCTGCCCCAGTCTCAGGGACAGCCGCACGACGCAAAAGGCCGCTGCTGCCAGAAAAAACGCCAGCAGGGCGATGTCTCCGTTCTTCCCCTGCTGGACCCACCAGGCGGTCTGGCCGCAGCCATACGCCGCTGCCGCGATCCCCGCCGCATACCAGGGCGAGACTGGACTGTCGAACTTCTCCCGCCGCCGGAGCGAAGGCTGGGCCAGCAGCCAAAGCCCAACCAGTGCCGTGGCTGCCCAGAGGGCAAAGAGCCACTCCACATCATTGCCTTTCAAAAATGCCATCAATCCGGTGTAAACGCGGGTCCACTCCACCCCTACCGGGGCCTCGGTCAGCACCACCGGAAACAGGGAACTGAGAATTCCCATCACCACCATGCCCAAAACGCCCGCCCCGGCGACGATTCCACCGGAGAGATACCAGTGCCAGTTTTTGCAGATGGCGGGAGATTTCCCTTCAGCAGATGCGCTGTCTGTGCCTGCCATGTCCTCCCATCCCTGGTCCTCATCCAACAGCCAGTCTACGCTGACACCGAACTGCCGGGCACAGGGCAGCAGTTTTCCCCCGTCCGGCAGGGCCGTTCCCTGCTCCCAGCGGGAGACCGCCTGCCGGGAGACGCCCAGTATTTCCGCCAGTGCTTCCTGGCTCAGGCTCTCCCGCTTCCGCAGCCGGATCAGCTTTTCCGAAAATGTCATGGCAGCTCCTCCTTTTCTGCTCTCATCTTACCAAAGGCCGTCGGGAAAGTCCACCGCGCCGCCCGGACAATGCCGCAACCAAACATAACATTCCCGTAACTTCCCTCTGATTTCCCGTCAAAACGCTTCCCCCTCCTTCCTTGGTTACACACGAAAACGTAAAGAATGCGTTCTGCAAAAAGGGGCTCAGATACCGCTTCAGGTTCTTGCCATTTCCCGGAAACGTGGTAAGATAAATTTGATATGCATAACAGTGTCCGGTGCCGGAAACGGCACGGGCAGTTTAGGAGGGAATCTTAATGTTTGACATGTTCGGCTTTCTGCGGGACGAGGGCATCAGCGCCGGGATCATCGCGGAGATTCAAAAATTCCGGGAGCGTTTTCCGGTGGAGGGACCGCTGAGCAGCCGCGTCCCGGAGCCCCGGTATCTCTATTACGGCAAGGATGTCTGGGAGGAGGCCGCCACCGCTTTGCTATGTGGGGAAAACCTGCTGCTGGTGGGTCCCAAGGCCACCGGCAAAAACGTACTGGCGGAAAACCTGGCCTGTGTGTTCGGCCGGCCCAGCTGGGACGTGTCCTTCTACATCAATACCGACGCCGCCACCCTTCTGGGCACGGACACCTTTGTGGATGGCGCCGTCTCTTTGCGCAAGGGCCCCATCTACCAGTGCGCGGAAAAGGGCGGCTTTGGCGTTCTGGACGAGATCAACATGGCCAAAAATGAGTCTCTGGCCGTGCTCCACGCCACACTGGACTTCCGCCGGACCATCGATATGCCCGGCTATGAGCGGATCGTTCTCCATGACGCCACCCGCTTCATCGCCACCATGAACTACGGCTACGCCGGCACCCGGGAACTCAACGAGGCTCTGGCCTCCCGCTTTGTAGTGGTGGATATGCCCGCCATTACCACTGAGGGTCTGGTAAAACTGCTCAAGCGGGAGTTCCCCGCCCTGCGGGACGAATATGCCCAGCAGTTTGCAGGTCTGTTCCAGGATATCCAGAAAAAGTGCGACGGCGGAGAACTGTCCACCAAGCCGCT
The DNA here is from genome assembly GCA_000436875.1 of Oscillibacter sp. CAG:155. Lineage (GTDB taxonomy): Bacteria > Bacillota > Clostridia > Oscillospirales > Oscillospiraceae > Oscillibacter. The sequence continues at coordinate 126,010 of FR890956.1, forward strand.
GGACCTGCGGGGCCTGCTGGCCGCCGTACATCTGATGCAGACCGGTCTGGAGGGCAACCGTGCATTGGACCTGGGCCTTGTCAACAAGACCTTTGACGACTTCGAGCGCCAGCTGGTGCGGGATGTGATCCGCACCCGCCTGCCGGATGAGATCCACTACGGGGATGTGTTTGCCTGATGGAAATTCTGGACAGTGAGAAGCGCCGGGCCCGGAACCTGATTTGGAACGCCGCCGGGGACTATCACTTTGAGCCGGACTTTAAAGCCTATGATGACGAGGGACGGGCGGATCTCTACTGGAACAGCATCATTGGTGCCGTTCGGAAAAACTACGGTCCCGAAACCATCGACGCCCTCTTTGCCGCCTTTCACGGCTGCCGGGAGGAAGCACTCTATGAACAGCTGGTGTGGCTGGGCCTGGAGAACGCGGTCTATCAGCGGGAATCCCCCCGCCGCTTGGCCCTGCCCGCCCTGCGGCGCCGCTATGCCCGCTGGGTGCTGAGTCAATGTGCCGGCATCGGGGACGGGGAGCTGCTGCCCCGGCTGGAGGAAGCTCATTTCCGCCGGGCACTGGGAGAGGACCCTGCCATGACGGCGGAGGACCGAAAACTGCTGGATGCTCTGGAATTTTCCGGGGAGCTGGACGGGCCGGAACTCTCGCAGGCCGCGCTGACCTTTCTCCACGACCACTTCGGCTTCGTCCCTGGAAAGACCCAGTCCGAGGAGGAAGCCCTGCGCAAGCGCCGTCCCTGGTTTTTGCTGGGACGCAGCCGGGCAGCGGACGGCCTGCCCGCCGTGCGGACCTTCGGCTTCGGCTACGGGGAACACCTGGTGGCCGGACAGGGCGGCGGCCCCAACGCAGAACCGGTCCAGCGCCGTCTGACAGACCGGAATCTGGCCCAGACCGAAGAGGCTCTGCGCAACTACATGCAGGATTACTTTGGGGCGCCCATGCTCTCCGAGGGAGAGCGGCGGACGCTGGAGCAGTCCCTGTGCACCGGTGAGCACAAAAACTGCCACCTCTATTACACCCAGGGAGACGACGAACCGGGCCGCCGCTTGAAGGGATATGCCGCCGCTCAGCGCCGAAACGCCCTGCGGCAGGCAGAGAAAAACCGGGAGGCCTACGAGGCGGACGCGACCCGCCACCGGGCCAGCATCGTCCGACTCACCGCCCGGATTCGCAACGCCATGCTGGCCTATCTGCAGCCCACGGTGGTCCGCACTGCCTCCGGCACTCTGGACCCCGGCCGTGTCTGGCGGGGCGTCTATCTGGACGATGACAAGGTGTTCACCAAAATCCAGCAGTCCGACCCCGGACAGCTGGCAGTGGATTTGCTGCTGGATGCCTCCTCTTCCCAGGTGGACCGGCAGGCCGTGGTGGCCGCCCAGGGGTATATGATCGCTGAAGCCCTGACGCGGTGCCATATTCCGGTGCGGGTCACCTCCTTTTGCTCCCTCAGCGGCTACACCGTGCTCACCCGCTACCGGGACTACCAGGAGCAGGACCGCAACGAGCGGATCTTCCGCTACTTCACTACCGGCTGCAACCGGGACGGCCTTGCCATCCGGGCTCTGGCCCGGGAGATCGAGGCGTCCTCCTATGAGCACAAGCTGGTGATCCTGCTCTCTGACGCCAAGCCCAACGATGTCATTCAGATCTGCAGAGATGGAACCTACGTGGACTACGCCCGGGACAACGGCATCGAAAATACCGCCATGGAAGTTCGCTCCCTGCTCTTCCAGGACATTCCCGTAATCTGCGTCTTTACCGGCAACGACGACGATATTCCCGCTGCCCACACCATCTACGGCCGGAATTTCGCCCGCATCCGTTCGCTGGAACAATTCGCCGACACGGTAGGAACCCTTATTCAAAATCAGATCCGCAGCCTGTAAACGAACCGGCGTTCCGTATTTGTTCGGAACGCCGGTTTTCGCACCGCCTCTCCCGCCTGCTTTTTCTCTACATTATACAATTTCGCTGCGAAATTTCAGGCGCTTTTCTGCCGCTTTGGGCCTTGCCTCCAAGAGTTAGCTATGATAAACTTTTCCCATAAAGTTAAAATACGCTAACTTTGGAGGCTTCTATGACTACACTGGATACTCTGCCCGTCGGCCACGAGGCCGTCGATCCTCGGCCCGTCGGCCACGAGGCCGTCATCACCGCCGTAGGCGGCGAAGGCCCTCTGCGGTGCCGGCTGCTGGATATGGGGCTGATTCCCAAGACCCGGGTCCGGGTGGAAAAAATCGCCCCCCTGGGCGACCCCATGGAACTGCGGGTCCGGGGCTATGCGCTGTCCCTGCGGAAAGAGGACGCCCGTGAAATTCAGGTGGAGGAGGCAAAGGCATGATTTTCGCGCTGGCCGGCAACCAAAACTGCGGCAAGACCACCCTCTTTAATCAGCTCACCGGCTCCAATCAGCATGTGGGCAACTTCCCCGGCGTCACTGTAGACCAGAAGTCCGGCTCTATCCGGGGGCAGAAGGACTGCACAGTGGTGGACCTGCCCGGCATCTACTCCATCCGCCCCTACACGCCGGAGGAGATCGTCACCCGGGACTTCATCCTGAATCAGAAACCTGATGGTCTCATCAACATTGTGGACGCCACTAACATTGAGCGGAACCTCTATCTGACGCTGCAGCTCATGGAGATGCGTATCCCCATGGTGCTGGCACTGAACATGATGGACGAGGTCTCCGCCAACGGCGGCACCATCGACGTCAAGGCCATGTCCCAGGCTCTGGGCATCCCCGTGGTCCCCATCTCCGCGGTCAAGAACGAGGGCGTGGAGGAATTGGTACGGATCGCCGTGGCCACGGCGAAAAACAAGGTCTACCCCACCGTGTACGACTTCTGCTCCCCCGGTCCCGTCCACCGCTGCATCCATGCGGTAATCCATCAAATCGAAGACCACGCCCAAAAGGCGGACATCCCCGTGCGTTTTGCCGCCACCAAGCTCATTGAGGGAGACACTGACATCGACGAGCGGCTGGAACTGGATCAAAACGAAAAAGAGCTGATCGAACACAGCGTCCAGGAGATGGAGTCCGAGTGCGGCATGGACCGCAACGCCGCTCTGGCGGATATGCGCTACAACTTCATCGAGGAGGTCTGCGCCGGCACAGTGGTCAAGTGCCGGGAGTCCCGGGAGCGGCAGCGCAGCGAGGCCATCGACCGAATCGTCACCGGCAAGTATCTGGCCCTGCCCATTTTCTTCGGCATCATGCTGGCGATCTTCTATCTGACCTTCAATGTCATCGGGGCATTTCTCTCCGACCTGCTGGCCGCCGGGATCGATGCTCTCACCGCCGCCGTGGACGCGGGCCTCACCGCATACGGTCTCAACCCGGTGGTCCACAGTCTGGTGATCGACGGCGTATTCGCCGGCGTGGGCAGCGTGCTGAGTTTCCTGCCCATCATCGTAGTGCTGTTCTTCTTTCTCTCCATTTTGGAGGACACCGGCTATATGGCCCGGGTGGCCTTCGTGATGGACCAGCTGCTGCGGAAGATCGGCCTCTCCGGCCGCAGCATCGTGCCCATGCTCATCGGCTTCGGCTGCTCCGTCCCCGCCATCATGTCCACCCGGACCCTGGCCTCGGAGCGGGACCGCCGGATGACCATTCTGCTCACCCCCTTTATGAGCTGCTCGGCAAAAATCCCCATCTACACCGTATTCACAGCCGCCTTCTTCCCCCACTCCGGCGCCCTGGTGATGCTGGGGCTGTACCTGGGCGGCATCCTGGTGGGAATCGTGGCCGCCAAGGTCCTGGGTGCCACGGCCTTCAAAGGAAACCCCGTTCCCTTCGTCATGGAGCTGCCCAACTACCGCTTCCCCTCCGCCAAGAGCGTGGGGCAGCTGTGCTGGGACAAGGCCAAGGATTTCCTGACCCGTGCCTTCACCATCATCTTCGTAGCCACCATCTTGGTCTGGTTCCTCCAGACCTTCGATACCCGGCTGAACCTGGTCAGCGACAGCGCCGACAGCCTGCTGGCCACTGTGGGTGCCTGGATCGCCCCCGTGCTGGCACCGCTGGGATTCGGCGACTGGCGGGTGTCCACCGCTCTGATTACCGGCTTTATCGCAAAGGAGTCCGTCATCTCCACTTTGGGCATTCTCACCGGTGCCGGGTCCGAGGTCAGCGTCGCGGCGCTGGGAACCCTCTTCACCCCCATCACAGCCGGCAGTTTTCTGGCCTTCACGTTGCTCTACACCCCCTGTGTGGCTGCCATTTCCGCAGTCAAGCGGGAACTTGGTTCCGGCTGGAAGGCCGCCGGTGTAGCGGTGAGCCAGTGCATCATCGCCTGGGTAGCCGCCTTCCTGGTATACCACATTCTGTTGCTGCTGGGATAAGGAGGTCCTTCTATGGAACTTTTGATTTTGGCTCTGCTTGGCACCTGGATGGTATTTGCCCTCCGCTCCTGCTTCCGCCGGAAGGGCGGCTGCGGCGGGGACTGCGCCCATTGCAGAGGCTGCAAGTAACCCCATAAAACGCATCAAAAAACGCACAGAGACCGTAATGGTCTCTGTGCGTTTTTTGATAACACCTGCTTCCTGCTGGAGCGCCGGGATCTTACTTCACCGCGCTCTTGCGGATGCGCTCCAGTGCATTGGCCACTGCTGGAATACGGATGATGATGACCGTGATGACGCCCTCCGCCAGCAGATAGCTGTAATTATAGATGATGGGGTAAAGCATCCGCAAGGACTGGGGGAAATTGGCGGGCATGTAATCCATCCAGTAGAGATACCCACCCAGGGAGTGGAAGAAGCCCCGGGCCAGCACCGCCACAATGTACCCGATTAGGAGTCCGTTTTTCCGGCCGCGGAACAAACCGGAAAGTCCCAGCGCCGCAAATGCCAGCACGTAGTCACAGCACACCTGGAACAGGCTGAGAAAATACGGCTCCTGCAGAAATTGCAGCACGCCATAGGCAAAGCCCACCAGAACACCGGTTTTCACACCGTACCAGTTGCCCACCAGCACAATGAACAGCATGCTCAAAAGGGTGACAGACCCGCCGTATGGCAGTTCAATGGGCTTGATGAACGAGGTTACATAGGCCAGCGCCACCGCCATGGCGCAGTACGCAAGCCGCCGGGCACTGAACGACTGATTCCGCCCCGACCGGTCGGCCAAAGCCAGGCCGGCCAGCACACATACCACCATGACACCGATGCTCAGGACATACCCCGCGGTGGTCAGTCCGCCCTCACTGTTGACAAATAGGGAAAGCATTCCAATTCCTCCTTTGTTGTCTCGGACTGCGAGTTGGCTGCCGGCAACACAAAAACGCCCTCCCGACACAGTGGGAAGGCGCTTTTCACGTCCGCTTCACGCGGACAGCATCTTATGACGACTCCCTACGTTGGCATTACCCACATCAGGTTACAAGGGTCGAAGTTTTCCAACTTCCTCTCAGCCTGTATTACAAGCTCCCCAGCTCACAATCTCTATCCGATTTGCAACTTCACACTACCACATTTCCCGCTGGCTGACAAGACTTTTTTCGGACTCAGAGCCATTTTTTCCGCTTGAAATACCAGACCAACCCCACCACGATCAGCACACTGACGGCGATCACCGCCGGATAGCCATACTTCCAGCCGAGTTCCGGCATACCTGCAAAGTTCATCCCATACCACCCCGTCAGCAGAGAGAGCGGCAAAACCAACACCGTCACCACGGTGAAGATCTTCATCAGGTCATTTTGCTGGATGGCCAGCTGAGACTGGTATGCCTCCCGCAGCTGCGCCACCATTTCCTGAAGGCTGCGCACTGCACTGAGATACCGGTCCAGGCGGGTGCCCAGGATCACCATCCGGCGGACGCTGGCCTTTCCCAGAAGGCCGTTGTCGTTGGCGGAGAGCTCGTCAAAAATGGAGTCCAGCTGTTCGTAATACCGTTTGAGCCGCAGCAGCTCCCGGCGCCAGGCAGCGATGCGGTCCAGATCTCCGGGGCGGGTGCCGGAGAGAATGGCGCTCTCTCCTTCGCTGATTTCCGCTTCCAGCTGGTCCAAATGGGCCATATCCCCCTTGAGTAGCCGGACGAAGAAGCGATAGAGCAGCTGCTCATTGTCCATTGAACCCTCCGCCGTCAGCTCTGTTACAATGGAGCGGGCCTTCTCTTCCGCCGCGTCATCCTCGCAAAACAGCAGCAGATCCTCCCGGTCCAGATACAGCAGCATCTGGGAATCCGCCGTCCGGGCGCTGTGGACGTCATACCAGTCAAAGGCAATGATGCTGAAGGTCTCAAAGCCCTCAAAGGTCTCGATCTGGCCCTCGTTGAGATAGGCCAGAACCTTTGGGTCCATTCGCTCCGCCGCCTCCGACATGCGGGAAAAGGGCAGCACCGTCTGCATAGTTTGTCACCTCGTTACTCGTTGTCAATGCTGGATGCCATAACCTGAACCGCTTCCCAGCATTTCTTTCCCCTCCAGAAGGCCACCAGCAGTAAAATGATGCCCACAAGCACCGCCACCAGCGCAACCACCGCCGCCACCGGGAGAACCAGCATCAGGACATACGACACAATATTCGCAACCAGCAGCACCTTCCAGGCAAGGAGCATGCCGGTGCTGTTAAGGTCTGCCCCATGACGCGCCTCCATCTCCTGGATGCCCTGGATGATGGCCCAGGAGATGTACAGCGAAACGCCCGTAGAGACAAGGTTCAGCAGCACACTCAGCCAGTTGCCCGTTCCAGTGATGCCCAGCAGCGCACCCACCCACAAGATGCCGGTATATACTGCCATTCCCCCGGCAAAGGGCCGCACATTGGCAAACACACCGCTCTCATCGTCCAGCTCCTTCAAGCCCTGCATCAAGAAGTAATACCCCGCGAACTCCGGCAGGATGTTGAGGGTGTGTGCGTTGACAGACAGATTGAAATTGAGATAAATGAAAAAGAATCCCCAGAAAAATTTACCCATCCCGTTCCCCCTTTACCTTGTCTGCATACCGCTTCCCGTAGTGCAGGATCAGCACCCCCGCCACGATCTTCAGTACGGCGTAGAGCACCGGGATCAGGAAAAACGCGCTCAAACCAACCATGTTCCTTCCTGCCTCCCCTCTCACCACATCGTCAGCATGCCCAGCACACCCATTCCCATCAGCAGCACCACCAGCAGGTCCAGCACACCCCAGGCCACCAGCACCCAGCCCAGCAGATATCCCTTGGTTTTCGCCAGATATCCGGCTCGGTCAATGAAATCCCGGCTGTCGCGCGGTCTTGTGCCGGAGCGGCCGGCACTTTTGTGGGGCTGTGCCCCGACGGTCTGCCCGCCACTGTCCTGGCGCAGCAGATAGTCCGTAGTGACACCAAACAAGTCCGCCAAAGTCACGATTTTATCCGGATCAGGCATAGTCTCATCCCGCTCCCAGCGGCTCACTGCCTGGCGGCTGACCCCCAGCCGCTCCGCCAGCGCGTCCTGGCTCATACCAGCCTGCTGCCGCAGCATCTGCAGCTTCTGTCCAAAACTCATGGGCGTTTCTCCTTTTGCTTTGATGCTTTTATGGTATCAAATCCTGTCCGCCCCGTCCAGCAACTGCCCTGAGCATTTGCGCAATCTCCGGTTTCTCTTTCGCTCACGCCCCGGGAATGGACAAATCCACAATCTCCAGGCCGCAGCGCATGGCATACTCCACCGTATACCGGGTCCCGCCGGGAGAACCGTCAAAGGCAGCAATCAGCAGCGCCGCGTGATCTACCATATACCGGTCCCGCCGCTGCATGCAGCTGGCCGAATACCGCTGGGAGACCAGTGTCTCATAGTCGCACGATTCCACCAGCCGGCAGTACCGCTCCCGCTGTACCGCCGGCCAAGCATCCGCCTGCGTGGGACAGGGAATGGCAGCTTCCACCGTCACGTCCGGACAGCGGGAACGCAGCTCCAACACCGCCTCGCAGAAATACAGATCGCACCCCATGGCCATGCCGCAGAGAAAATGCTGATATCCCTCCTGATAGGCACTTTCCACCGCGTCGGCGATCCTCTGCTTGAGCAGCTGACACCGCGGGTCTTCTTCCGCATAGCCCCAGGGCAGCTTTCCCGGCCGATGGCCGGTGAAGCAGCAGCTGTACTGCCGTCCCCGCATGACATTCTCCCCCTCTTTCCTGTTCTCTCCTTCAGTATAGAACAGCCGTTCGTTTTTGTAAATCCCAAGTCATGCCAGGACCCGTAGGAAGTTCTCTCGGGCCACCATTTCCCGCTCCCGGGAAGACATCCCCAGCTTTTCCAGCCAGAAAAACAGTTCTCCCGCCCGGGAGGCGTCCTCCAGGTCACGGGTCACCGCATTTTCAGGATTGATGAAGTGGCAGAAATCAAATCCGCAGGCCACATGCTCCACTCCCATCACATCCGCCATGTGGGCGGCGTGCCGGGCCAGCATCTCCGCCGTCCGCTGCTCCGGGTCCTGGTGGACAAATCGGGGACAGGCATTGACGCCCACCACACCGCCGGTATCCCGGATGGCACGGAGCTGATCGTCCGTCAGATTCCGCCGCACATCGCACAGCGCCCGGCAGTTGGAGTGGGAAGCAATCACCGGCCCGTTGGCGATCTGCATCACGTCTGCAAAGCTCCCGTCGCTGAGGTGGGACACATCCACCAGCATCCCCCGTTCCTCCATCCGCCGCACCGCCTGGCGGCCCAGATCTGTCAAGCCCTGGCTGGGACTGGCCCCTGCGCCGGCGGCCAGCAGGTTTTCCTCGTTCCAGGTCATCATCCCCATTCGGGCCCCGGCATCAGCATAGCGGTCAATGCCGGCAAGATCCGCCCCGATGGCAGCCATGCCCTCCACGCCCAAAAAGACATACAGCAGCCCCTGGGCCCGGGCCTCCTCTGCCTGGGCTGCATTATGCACCAGCTGGATCTTCGTACACTCCGCCAGGTCCGCCTGGGCACAGGCCAGCATCTGCTCCGTCCGCCCGGCGGCATCCGCCGGATCCCCCCAGGGGGTCTCCTCCCAGAAGGTCTCTCCCGGAGCTGCGGTGGTCCAGAGAGAGAGCACCATGCCCTCCACGCCGCCTCGGCGCAGGCGGTCCAGATGCCACCGCTCCAGTACCTGCCGCTCCCCCCGCAGGCGGCGGCGGGTCACATCATAAAGCAGGTCCGAATGTCCGTCAAAAATCATAGTGTACGCTCCCCTTCTCTTTTCTTTGCTCCAGCATATGCGATTTTGGCCTTTTTTGCAAGTCTTGCAGCTCAAGTGCCTGAAATTGCGTATTTTTTTAGAATTTCTTTTCCTTTTCCCCTTGACTTTTCTCTCATTTTCCTGTAAACTAATTCCCGTTGTAAAGGGTTGAAACTTTACAGAAAGGAGAACTCGCCATGAAAAATCAGACGTACCGCATGACCATGCTCTTCGATTTTTATGGAGAACTCCTGACAGACCGGCAAAAGGAATTCTTCGATCTCTATTATAATGAGGACCTGTCTCTTGCGGAAATCGCGGAAAACGCGGGCATCTCCCGCCAGGGCGTCCGGGATGTGATTGTCCGGGCGGAAGGAATCATGCAGGAAGTCGAGGACAAGACCGGCCTGATCCGGCGGTTTGAGGGAGTCCGGGGACATCTGGACGCCATCACCAATGCCGCCAATGAGATCAAAACCATCAACGCCCGTCGCTATGAGGACCCCCGGCTCACAGAGCTGGCAGAACTGATCGGCGGGGAAGCCGCCGCATTGAAGGAATAAGCATATGGCATTTGAAGGGCTCACCGAAAAACTGAATGCGACATTCAAAAAGCTCCGGGGCAAAGGACGCCTGTCGGAAAACGACGTCCGGGAGGCCATGCGGGAAGTCCGTCTGGCCCTACTGGAAGCAGATGTAGGGTACAAGGTCGTCAAGGACTTTGTCGCAACCGTCACAGAACGCGCCATCGGTTCTGATGTGCTGGACAGCCTGACCCCCGCCCAGCAGGTCATCAAGATCGTCAACGAAGAGTTGACCAACCTGATGGGCGGCGGCACCGCCAAGCTGACCATGGCCAACAACGGCCCCACCGTGGTGATGATGGTGGGCCTGCAGGGCGCCGGTAAAACCACCACCACCGCCAAGCTGGGCGGTCTCATGCGCCGCCAGTACGGCAAGCGTCCCCTTCTCGCGGCCTGCGATGTATACCGTCCCGCCGCCATTGAGCAGTTGAAGGTGGTGGGCGGCCAGTTGGAGCTGCCGGTATTTGAGCAGGGCCAGGGCGATCCCGTGGAGATTGCGAAAAACGCTATCCGTCACGCCCGGGACCACGGCAGCGACATGGTATTTCTGGATACCGCCGGCCGACTCCATGTGGACGAAACGCTGATGGACGAGCTCAAACGCATGAAGGCGGCGGTTCACCCCAATGAGATTTTGCTGGTGGTGGACGCCATGACCGGTCAGGACGCGGTCAACGCCGCCAGCGCTTTCGACGAGGCGTTGGGAATCGACGGTGTTGTGCTCACCAAGTTGGACGGCGATGCCCGGGGCGGCGCTGCCCTTACTATTCGAGCAGCTACCGGAAAGCCCATCAAGTTCGTGGGTACCGGCGAAAAGCTGGACATGATCGAGCCCTTCCATCCGGACCGTATGGCATCCCGGATTCTGGGCATGGGCGATATGCTCTCCTTTATCGAAAAAGCCCAGCAGAATTACGACGCCAAACAAGCCGCTAAACTGGAAGAAAAGCTGCGCAAGAACCGCTTCACGCTGGAGGATTATTATGAGCAGATCCGCCAGATCCGCGGCATGGGCGACCTGAGCCAGCTGGCTGGCATGATGCCCGGCGGCCTCGGAAAGCAGCTCTCCAGCGCCAATGTGGACGAGAAGACCTTGGCCCGTACCGAGGCCATCATCCTCTCCATGACCCCGCTGGAACGGGAAAATCCCCAGATCCTCAACGCCAGCCGAAAGAAGCGCATTGCCGCTGGCTGCGGATTGGAAGTTGTGGATGTCAATCGCCTGCTCAAGCAGTTTGAGGTCATCCAGCAGCTGACCAAGCAGCTCACCAAGGGCGGCAGGATGCCCCGGATGGGCGGAGGCGGCCGGGGTCCCATGTTCGGCTTTGGTCGGAAAAAGCGCATGAAATAACGGATATAGATGCTCTCGCATTTATAGATACAACAAATATTGATATTTTTTTGGAGGTAACAAACATGGTTAAGATCAGACTGCGCCGTATGGGCGCCAAGAAGGCTCCCTTCTATCGTGTCGTTGTCGCCGACTCCCGTTTCCCCCGGGATGGCCGCTTTATTGAGGAGCTGGGCACCTACAATCCCTGCGTGGCTCCCGCCGAGATCAAGATCGACACCGAGCGCGCTCAGGCCTGGATCAAGTCCGGCGCTCAGCCCACCGACACCGTCAGAGCTCTGCTGAAAAAAGTAGAAGTCCTCTGATCCGGAGGGCGGAGCATGAAAGACTTGCTGCTCTACATCGCCAGAAACCTCGTGGATGATCCCGATGCCGTCTCCGTCACGGAGGTGCAGGGCGATCAGGAGCTGACGTTGGAGCTGCGTGTCGCCCCCGACGACATGGGCAAGGTCATCGGCCGTCAGGGTCGCATCGCAAAGGAGATCCGGACTGTCATCCGCTCCTATGCCCAGCGTACCGGCGTGAAGGTTTCCGTCGATATTGTTGATTGAAAAAGAAGCGGCGCAATGCGCCGCTTCTTTTCATCTCCCATGGGCCTTCCCCGTTGCCTCCCCTTCCCCGCCATGTTATAATAAGAGCGTTTGCAAGGGGAGCTCTCTACGACTGGCACACTTCCCGACTGCGGTCCTCTTGTCCGACCCCTCCGCTTGTCTCACCATGAATCTTCTTTAAAGGAGCAATCCTATGAAATTGGAAACCATCAAGATCGGCCGCATCGTCAATGCCCACGGCATCCGGGGCGAAGTGCGGGTGCAGCCCCGGGATCTGGACCCCAACCTTCTCACCCGGTTCGACACCTTCCTGCTGGACGGCCAGCCGGTCAAGCCCTCCGCCAACCATGTCCACAAGAGCGTAGTGCTGATGAAATTCCCTGGCGTGGACGACATGAACGCCGCACTGGACCTGAAAGGCAAAGACCTTTATATCCGCCGTGCCGACGCCCATCTCCCCGAGGGCACCTACTTTGACGATGAGCTGCTGGGTCTGCAGGTCTATGATGCCGACAGCGACGAATGTCTGGGGGAATTAGTACGGGTAGAGCAGTACCCGGCCCACCGGGTCTACACCGTCCGGGGAACTCATGAATACCTGATTCCCGCCGTGCCGGATGTCTTCATTAAATCTGTGGACCTGGACGCCAACCGGATGGAAGTCCACACACTGGAAGGGATGGCCACCGATGCAGATTGATATTTTGACCCTCTTCCCGGAGTCCATCGATGCCATGCTCAATGTCAGCATCCTGGGCCGAGCCCAGGAGCGTGGACACATCGCCATCCGCACCCACCAGATCCGCCAGTACACCACCAACAAGCAGATGCAGGTGGATGACTACCCCTATGGCGGCGGCCGGGGCGCCGTCATGCAGGCGGACCCCCTGTACCGCTGCTGGGCTCATGTAGTGGAGACCTACGGCCCCGGCCGGACCATTTTCATGTCCCCCTGCGGCCGCACCTTCACCCAGGAGGTGGCACGGGAGCTGAAAGACCACTACGACCACCTGATTCTGGTCTGCGGCCACTACGAAGGTGTGGACCAGCGGTTTTTGGATGAATGCGTGGACGAGGAACTGTCCATGGGAGATTTCGTCCTCACCGGCGGAGAGATTCCCGCCATGGCAGTGACTGACGCAGTATGCCGTATGGTGCCCGGCGTACTGCCGGACCCGGAATGCTTTCAGGAGGAATCCCACTGGAACGGATTGCTGGAGTACCCTCAATACTCCCGTCCTGCCGTCTGGCATGACCGGGCAGTGCCGGAGATCTTACTCTCCGGCGATCACGGCAAGGTAGCCGCCTGGCGGAAGAAAGAGAGCTACAAGCGCACCATGCTCCGCCGACCGGACCTGTTCGCCCAGTTTGACGAAAGCCAGCTCACCACCAAGGCGGAGAAAAAGATTCTGGCGGAAGCCAAGGCGGAAGCTGCCCAGATCCGGATGGAACAGGCAGCCGTGCCTTCCCAGACAGCGTCGGATGCTTCCACCTCCTCAGAAAACGAGTAACTGCAAAAGCGGGGCCATTTGGGCCCTGCTTTTTTCTTACAATTATTTCTTTATATTTAATCGATTTCTACAAGTTTTCCGTTTTTAAACAGAAGTTATTGACAGAAAAGTCAAAGGGCGCTATCATCAGATGTAACGGCGGGCCTCAGAAGGGCCGCCCAATGGCCTGAGAAAAAGGAGGACTCTCCATGGAGCATCAAATCCATCGGATCGGCGTATTGACCAGCGGCGGCGATGCCCCCGGCATGAACGCGGCCGTGCGCGCCGTGGTGCGGACCGCAATGGACTGCGGTATTGAGTGCGTGGGTATTCGGCGCGGCTGGAATGGTCTGATCAACAGTGATTTCGTACAGCTGGACGCATCCAGCGTCAGTCATATCATCGATAAGGGCGGTACGGTACTCTACACTGCCCGCAGTGAGGAATTCATGACCGAGCCGGGCCGAGCCAAGGCACTTTCCACCTGCAAACTGCTGGGGCTGGACGGTATTGTGGCCATCGGCGGTGACGGCACCTTCCGGGGTGCTCTGGCGCTTAGCCGTCAGGCAGCCTCCAGCGGATACGGCAGCCTCCGGGTGGTGGGCATCCCCGCTACCATCGACAACGACATCGGCTGCTCCCACTACACCATCGGTTTTGACACTGCCTGCAACACCGCAGTGGAATGCATCGATAAGCTGCGGGACACCATGCAGTCTCACGAGCGCTGTTCCGTGGTGGAGGTCATGGGCCGCCATGCCGGTCATCTGGCATTATACGTGGGCATTGCCGTTGGCGCGACCGCAGTGCTGATTCCCGAGCGCGAGGTGGATTTTGAGGCCGAGATCGTGGAGAAGATCCGCCGTGCCCGGCTGGCCGGCACCACCCACTACATGGTGGTGGTGGCAGAGGGCGCCGGCAGTGCCGCCGACATCGGCCGCCGCATCCATGAGGAGCTGGGCCTGGACCCCCGGGTGACCGTGCTGGGCCACATCCAGCGGGGCGGTTCCCCCTCCGCCCGGGACCGGGAGACCGCCAGCCGCATGGGCTACGAAGCGGTAATGGCCCTGACGAGCGGCAAAGGCAACTGCGTGATCGCCACCAAGGACGGCCGCATCGTGGATCTGGACATGGAGGAGGCTTTGCAGATGAAAAAGCCCTTCCCCATGGAGCGCTATCAAATTCTGGAGGCCTTAACTCTAAGCGGCAGCAGTCGGGAATAAGCGCACCGGCAGTAAGTACATCAAAAAAGAGGAGGGACGCTTCTGCGTCCCTCCTCTTTTGGTTTTTTGGATGTATTTACTCCGCCGTGGAATATTCGCCGTCCCACAGGATACGCCGGTACTTCTCCGGATCAGTGTCACCCTCCGTGGAGAACATCAGCACCTGGCTGAACCGGTCCAGCTCCAGATGCTCCCGCAGATCCCGATAGGTATCATCCTCCATGATGGCGGAAATCAGACCCATGCCAACGGCACCGGACTCGCCGGAGACCACAGACGGGTCGCCCTTCACCGGCATGCCCAGCATCCGCATGCCCCGGGCACTGACCCAGTCGGGGCAGGAGACGAACGCAGAGACATGGTTGCGTAGGATATCCCAGGAGAGGATATTGGGCTCGCCGCAGGCAAGACCTGCCATAATGGTGGTCAGGTCCCCGTCCACGATGCGGGGTTCCCCGTCTCCCGCCACGGCGCCCCGGTACAGGCAGTCCGCAGCCTTGGCCTCCATCACCACAAACTTGGGCGGGTTATTGGGATAGAGGTTGGTGAAGTAGCCCACCACAGCGCCGGCCAGAGAACCGACACCCGCCTGCACGAACACATGGGTGGGGCGGTTGACCTCCAGCTGCCGCAGCTGCTCGGCAGCCTCGTTGGCCATGGTACCATAGCCCTGCATGATCCAGGCGGGAATCTCCTCATAACCGGCCCAGGCGGTGTCCTGCACCACGACGCCGTGCTTGGTCTCAGCGGCTTCGGCGGCGGCCATACGGACGCAATCATCGTAATTGACCTCTTCGATGGTGACCTTGGCGCCCTCCTTGGCAATATTGTCAAAGCGGGACTTGGCACTGCCCTTGGGCATATGCACCACTGCCTTCTGCCCCAGCTTATTGGCCGCCCAAGCCACGCCGCGGCCATGGTTGCCGTCAGTGGCGGTGAAGAAGGTCGCCTGTCCGAATTCCTGGCGGAAGGCCTCGCTGGTGAGGTAATCGTAGGTCATCTCCCCCACGTCCCGGCCCATCTGCTGGGCAATGTAGCGGGCCATGGCAAAGGAACCACCCAAAACCTTGAAGGCGTTCAGACCAAAACGGTAGGATTCATCCTTAACAAACAGGCTGCCCAGGCCCAGGTGCTTGGCCATACCGTCCAAGCGGGCCAGCGGCGTGATGGAATACTGCGGAAAGCTGCGGTGGAAGGAACGCGCTTTCGCCACATTCTCAAGGGACATGATGGAAAGCTGCCGGTCGTCGCTCCGGGGCATCTGATTTGGGGTCCACTGGATCGTCTCTCGCATGTCGCTCACCTTTCTCCCAATTTAAAAAATTTTTTAGCTGTTCAAACTTTTTGTTTGTTTAGACCATCATATCACACCAAGAGGTGAAGTCAAGGCCTTTTTGGAATTTTTCCGGTTCTGTTTCAAACATGGCTTGACAAATACCCTAAGGGGGTATATACTCCAACCATCAAGATAAATACCCCCCAGGGGTAACTGATAGACCAAGGAGGCTCCCATGCGAGAGGAAAAATACGACATCACCGGCATGCACTGCGCTGCATGCAGCGCCTCGGTGGAGCGGGTCACCCGGAAGCTGCCGGGCGTGGATCGCAGTGACGTGAACCTGACCACCGGCATCATGACCATTGCCTATGACGAAGCACAGGTCACGCCGGAACAGATCATCGCCAAGGTGGAGAAAGCAGGCTTTGGTGCCGCGCTTCACGCCGAACATAAAGAAGTCACCGCCCAGGATCTCAAAGACGCCGAAGCAGCGGAACTGCGCCGGAAAAAATATGAACTGATCACGGCGGCCATCTTCTCCGTGGCGCTGCTCTACGTATCTATGGGACAGATGCTGCCCTTCGGCCTGCCGCCTCTGCCCCTGCCGGATCTCTTTTCCATGCACACCCATCCGGTGAACTTCGCTGTCTTGCAGCTGCTGCTGACCATTCCGGTGCTCTACTGCGGGCGCCGCTTCTACACCAGCGGCTTCCAGGCATTGTTCCACGGCAATCCCAACATGGACTCTCTGGTAGCCATCGGCTCTGCCTGCTCCTTTGCATACAGCGTGGTCATGACCTTTTTGATCTCCGACGCCCCTCACACCTACGTTCACAACCTCTATTATGAATCCGCCGCCGTGGTGCTGACCCTGGTGTCTCTGGGCAAGTTCCTGGAGAGCCGGAACATGCAGAAGACCAAGGGCGCCATCACCGCGCTGATGCAGCTCTCTCCGGACACTGCTATTCTGGCGGACTCCGGCCGGGAGGTTCCCACCAGTCAGCTCAAGACCGGTGATGTGGTGCTGGTAAAGCCCGGTGCCCGTATCCCCGCCGACGGTACCGTCACCCAGGGAGAGAGCAGCGTCAACGAGGCCATGCTCACCGGTGAGAGCCTGCCGGTGGAAAAGGCAGTGGGCAGCGAGGTCATTGGCGGCAGCGTCAATCAAAGCGGCGTACTCTACGTCCAGGTGACCCGCACCGGTGAGGACACCACCCTCTCCCGCATCATCCGCTTTGTGGAGGACGCCCAGGGTAAAAAGGCCCCCATCTCCAAAACCGCCGACAAGGTGGCGGGCGTCTTCGTTCCCACAGTCATGGGCATTGCGCTGCTGGCGGCAGCGGCCTGGGCCATTGCCGGGCAGCCCTTCTCCTTTGTTCTGCGGGTGTTCACCTCCGTGCTGGTGATCGCCTGCCCCTGCGCTCTGGGACTGGCTACCCCCACCGCCATCATGGTGGGCACCGGACTGGGTGCCCGGCACGGGATTTTGATCCGCTCCGGCGAAATCCTGGAAATCACCCACAGCGTGGACACCGTAGTACTGGATAAAACCGGCACCGTCACGGAGGGCACCCCCGCCGTCACGGAGGTCCTCCCCTTCCAGTGCCCCCGGGAGACCCTGCTTGCCACCGCCGCGGCAGTGGAGGCCGTCTCTGCCCACCCGTTGGCTCAGGCTATCACTGGCTATGCTAAGACCCAGGGCTTTGACACTGCTGTCCGTCCGGCATCCTTTGAAACGCTCTCCGGCCGGGGCATCCGGGCCGTACTGGAAGACGGAACGGTTCTGGCGGGCAACCGACGGCTGCTGGAAGAAGCCGGCGTAGATATCACCCCTCTGGAGACGCAGGCACAGACCCTGGCGTCTCGGGGACAAACGCCCATGTACTTTGCGAAAAACGGCATCCTGCTGGGACTCATTTCCGTGGCGGACCCGGTGAAGGAAACCAGCGCCGCTGCCATCGCCCGGATGAAATCCCAGGGCATCCGCACGGTGCTCCTCACCGGCGACAACCGGGCCGCGGCAAAACACATCGCCTCTCTGGTGGGAGTGGACACCGTCATCGCCGAGGTGCTGCCGGAGGAAAAGGCCGGCGTGGTGCAGGACTTGCAAAAGCAGGGACGGACCGTTATGATGGTGGGTGACGGCATCAACGACGCCCCCGCTCTCACTACCGCCGATGTGGGCTGTGCCATCGGCAGTGGCAGTGATATTGCCATCGAGTCCGCCGACATCGTGCTGATGCGTTCGGATCTGGAGGATGTATCCCGTGCCATCCGCCTCAGCCGCCTGACGCTGCGGGATATCAAACAGAACCTGTTCTGGGCCTTCTGCTACAACACCATTGGCATCCCCATTGCGGCAGGCGTACTGTATCTTCTGGGTGGCCCCCTGCTCTCCCCCATGTTCGCGGGAGCAGCCATGTCTCTCAGCTCCGTGTGCGTGGTGGGCAACGCCCTGCGGCTGGGCCGGGCCAAGCTGTAATCCGCCATCTTCATTCAATTCAGAAATGTGAGGAAACTGCCATGGAACATAAGGAATGTACTGCTCCGGCGGAGTGCTGCCGCCACAAGCACCGGGAACCTGCGGAATACGATGCCCTGATCAAGCGCCTTAACCGGATCGAAGGTCAGGTCCGGGGCGTCCGGGGCATGGTGGAACGGGAGGCCTACTGCACGGATATCCTGACCCAGGTCTCCGCCATCCAGGCCGCACTCAACGCTTTTTCCCGGGAACTGCTGGCCAACCACATCCACACCTGTGTGGTACAGGACATTCAGGCCGGTAAACTGGAAGTGGTGGACGATCTGGTGTCCACCATCCAGAAGATGATGAAATAAACCAGTTTTGTGGTTTGATTTAATAAGGAGGAATCCAAAGATGACTACCATTCAAGTCCCTGATATGATGTGCGAAAACTGCGTCAAGCGCATCACCAACGCCCTCACTGCCGCCCAGTTGAAGTTCCAGGTGGACCTGGCCGGCAAAACCGTGACCATCGACGGCTGTGACAACTGCGTCAAGACCGCCGTCAGCGAGCTGGAGGATCTGGGTTTCACTCCGAAAGTGGGGTAAATGTTCTGAAATCCGCCGCTTTTCCAGAAAATAGCCGCTGTGCCTGATCGTTTGGGTGCAGTGGTTATTTTTTGTTGCTGCTGTTATTTTTTTGTTACTTTTTTGTAGTAGATTTACAGATACTTCCAGTCGCTTTTCGCAATTTTAAGTCAAAAGTGGGGGGTACATCCCTAAAACACCAGCTCAAACTTGACAAAAGTGGGATTCAGGTGTATACTAAGCCCAGTTTTTCAGCCGGTAACAAAAGTTACAAGTTTTGTTTTCCCCTCCTGCACCTGTGGTGGCAGGCAGAGAAAAACGGGCCGGAGAACTTCAATTAGGAGGTATTCATGTTCAACACAAACGACCTACGGAAAAAGCTGCATGTGCTTTGGAATCGCCACTGCCTGACAGTCTTTACCTTGGTAGCTGTGGTGGGCACCAGCTACGCGGCTATGAATCATGCCGACGCACTGTATATCCTCACCGGCGTGGAGGATTCCGCCATCGTACTGGATGACGAAGCCGACACGACGGACCTGTCCTCTCAGTTGGTGTTTCTCTCCAGCAACAGCACGGGGTACGACGTGACGCTGACCGCCGGCCAGCGGGCACAGATCACGTACAACGGCACCGTCCTCACCGCCGAGACCCGGGAAGAAACGGTCTCCGCGCTGCTCGATCGTCTGGAAATCCATCCCAGCCCCCTGGAGATGGTTGCGGTGGATTTCTCTGATGACGGCGTGGAGCTGACGGTGGCATCCGAGCTGACCTATTACGACCGCGTCACGGAACCTGAGGCGCACAAGACCATCCGGCGGACCAATCCCTATCTGGCCAAGGGCACTGAGAAAGTAGTCCAGCCCGGTGCCGACGGCACCCGCACCTCGGTGTACGAGGTAGTGTGGTCCGGCGGTGAACAGGTCTCCCGCCAGTTCGTGGAAGAACTGGACGGCACTGCAGTGGATGAGATTGTGGAAGTGGGCACTGCGGTGTCCAGCGTCTCTTCCACCGACCGCATTTCCAAGGTGGTCAAAAACGCGGACGGCAGCGGTTATCTCGCCTTCCAGTCCGGCGCTACCATGCCCTTCTCCGCTGCCAAGTCCATGACCGCTACTGCTTATACTGCAGGACACGGCGGCGCGGATACCTGCACCGCCACCGGCACCACCGTTGGTGTGGGCACCGTGGCTGTGGACAAGAGCGTTATTCCCCTGGGTACCCGGATGTATATCGTCACCAACGACGGTTCCGTGGTTTACGGCATGGCCGTTGCATCGGATACGGGCGTTCGCGGCAACACGGTGGATCTCTATTACAACACCTATCAGCAGTGCATCAATTTTGGACGGCGCAGCTGCACCGTCTATCTCCTGCCGTAAGGCAGAAAACACCCCGGCAGTCCATCAAGGACTGCCGGGGTGTTTGTTTTCCTGGCGCTTCCGCAGCGTGAAAAACGTCTTGGGGCTCCGGCTCTCCGCCGGGCCTTTGGTCGGCGTCTCCGGTGCGTACGCTCCTGATCCAAAATTTTTGCGGTATTTTGCAGCTGCCTCTGCCTTTTCAAATCCCGCCGGATCTGCTATACTACCGTTGTATCATGCATTGACGGAAAGGCGGAACACCATGAATCTCTGCGACTACGATTCCATCCGGGAGCTGCTGGCACGCCACGGCTTCCATTTTTCCAAATCCATGGGCCAAAACTTCCTCATTGATCCCGCTGTGCCTGCGGCCATTGCGGATGCCTCCGGGGCGGACGCGGACTGCGGCGTGCTGGAGATCGGCCCCGGCATCGGGCCGCTGACGGCAGAACTGGCTGCCCGGGCAGGCCGGGTGGTTTCGGTGGAACTGGACAAGGCGCTGCTGCCTGTACTGGCAGAGACCATGGCTCCCTACCAAAATGTAGAGATCGTCCCCGGGGACGTCATGAAGCTGGACCTTTCCAAGCTGGCGGAGGAGAAATTTGCCGGGCTGAAACCCATCGTATGCGCCAACCTCCCCTATAACATCACTACCCCTGTACTGACAAAACTGGTGGAGACTCCCTGCTTTGAGCGCATCACCGTCATGATCCAAAAGGAAGTGGCCCAGCGGCTGTGTGCGGCTCAGGGTTCTGCGGACGGCGGAGCCTTTTCCCTGTTTTTGCAGTACTACATGGAAACGGAACTGCTCTTTGATGTACCGCGGGAAAAGTTTCTGCCCGCTCCCAAGGTGACCTCTGCTGTGATTCGCTGCGTACGGCGCAGCCGTCCCGCCGTGGAGGTGGAGGACGAGACCTTTTTCTTCCGCTGCGTGCGGGCCGCGTTCGTCCTGCGGCGGAAAACTCTGGCCAACAGTCTGGCCGCCGGACTGAAGGGATTTGACAAGACCGCCATCCAATCTGCCATCGAGCAGGGCGGCTGGAGTCCCAGTGTCCGTGGCGAGCAGCTGACCCTCTCCGACTTTGCCCGGCTGGCCCAGCTGCTGCGTCCTCTCCAATCCTGATCAGTTTCCCTTGCGTTTTGCGGGAATCTTCCGTATAGTAATAGTCAAGTTCATTCTGCCATGGCATTTTTCATAGCAGCCAGCAAAAAAGGAGGAATTTCAGATGTCCACGAAAGCATACTACCCCAGATGTGAGATTGGTCCGGGCAAAACCGGTTTTTCCAGAACCCGCTCCATCATCGAAGCGCCGTTTTACGGCAACAACGTGGTAAAAGTCAATTCCCTGCGGGAGGCATATGATCTGGCGAAAAACTCCCCCGGCACCATCGTCACCGATATGCCGGTCTACCGGGGTGAGGAATTCGGCCTGGAACCGGACGCCAAGGTGCTGCTGTTCAACGACGGCTCCATCACCGGCCGCTATGCCCCTGCCCGCCGCATCGCCGGTAAGCCCGGTGTACAGTGCGACAAGCTGGACAAGATCGTTATGGACGCCGTGTACGACACCCGCTGGAAGACGATGTACCACGCGGAGGTCTTTATCGGCCTGGACCCGGAGTTCATGGTCAAGGCCCATCTGCTGATCCCCGAGGGTGAGGAAAACCTCCTGTACAACTGGATGCTCAACTTCCAGTATCAGTCTGATGAATATGTGAAGATGTACAAGGGCTCCAAGCCCGTGGGCAACGGCAGCGAGCCGGACATCTACATCTTCTCCGATCCTCAGTGGACCGGCGCGCCGGGCCAGGAGGACGTGTGCGACCCCAAGTGCCTGTGCTACTTCAACACGGAGACCAACTGCGCCGCCATTCTGGGCATGCGCTACTTCGGTGAGCACAAGAAAGGCACGCTGACCCTGGCCTGGGCCATCGCCAACCGCAACGGCTACGCCTCCTGCCACGGCGGCCAGAAGGAGTATACCCTGGACGACGGCAGCAAATTCGTCGCGGCGGTGTTCGGCCTCTCCGGCTCCGGCAAGTCCACCCTGACCCACGCCAAGCACGGCGGCAAGTATCCTGCCATCAAGGTCCTCCACGACGACGCCTTCATCATCAATACAGAGAGCTGCGCCTCCATCGCTCTGGAGCCCACCTACTTCGACAAGACCTCCGACTACCCTGTAAACGCGCCGGACAACAAGTACCTCCTGACGGTGCAGAACTGCTCCGCCACGCTGGATGAGGACGGCAAAGTGGTCTGCGTCACCGAGGATGTCCGCAACGGCAACGGCCGGGCCATCAAGTCCAAGCTGTGGTCCCCCAACCGGGTGGATAAGATCGACTCCCCCGTCAATGCCATCTTCTGGATCATGAAGGACCCCACCATCCCCCCCATTGTCAAGCTCAAGGGCGCCTCTCTGGCCTCCGTCATGGGCGCGACTCTGGCTACCAAGCGCTCTTCCGCTGAGCGGCTCAAGGAGGGCGTGGACCCCAATGCCCTGGTGGTGGAACCCTACGCCAACCCCTTCCGCACCTATCCCCTGGTGAACGACTACGAGAAGTTCAAGAAGCTGGTGGCGGAGAAGAACGTGGCCTGCTATATCATCAACACCGGCGACTTCATGGGCAAGAAGGTCCAGAAGGAGGACACCCTGGGCATTCTGGAATCCGTTGTGGAGGGCAAAGCCCAGTTCAAGCCCTGGGGCCCCTTCGAGGACATTGAGGTCCTGGAGTGGGAGGGCTTTGTACCGGACCTGAGCGACAAGGCGTATGTTGCCCAGCTCAAGGCCCGGATGACCGACCGCCTCAACTATGTGGAGGGTCTGGAAACCGCAGAAGGCGGCTTCAACAAGCTTCCCGCCGATGCCGCCGACGCCATCCGCAAGGTGGTGGACGAGGCCAACAGTCTGTAACCTTCATTTCCCCCTGAAAGCAGAGCTTCCAGGGGGAAATTTTTATTGCGCTGACGACCTCCGCGTGTTACGATGAAAAAAAGAGGAAAGGCGGATTGTCCATGGAGTTTTGGAAAAAGCCTCTCTGGCGGGTACCGCTGGTATTGGCAGGTACCGGAACCGTGTGCAGTATTCTCTCCTTCCTGATGGCTTTCGCCTGGGGCCGCATCCAGATCGCCCGGGGTCCGGATCCGGTCACCGGCGTCTATCACCTCTCCACAGGGTATTTGTCGGTTCTCTCGGCAGTCCTGGCCTTCGTCCTGTTCTGGCTGGCCGGATGGCGCTTTGTCCGCGGTATGGAGCGCAGGCAGATCTTCTACTCCGCAACCATCATGGTGGTCTGGCACGCCATCCTGCTGGCCTGGGAACAGATCAGCCAGGCCATGGGCGGATACTCCCTCTGGGTCTATTACCTCTATGACACCACAGAAGCCTCCTCCTGGGCCTCCCAACTGCTGTTCCGCCTCTTCGATCAGGTGTCCTGGCCGCTGGCCGTTCCAGCCCTGTTTACGCCGTATCTCTACATCCTGCTTGGGAAATCCAAAGCCGCTCCCTGACGGGAGCGGCTTTGCCGTGTTTTCTTTTACGTCCGGTCCGGGAACTTCTTGCACAGCTTGTCCAGCTCGTCCAGAAGGGCCCGCATATCCGCCTTGGAGAAATGAGCTGCCACCTCAGCGGTGTCGTCTCCGTCCATGGTGTTGGGCAGGAAGAAGGACACCTCCACCAAAAAGCCCTCTCCCTCTGCCTGGGCCGTAAGAGTGAAGTAGGGCTCGGTAAAGCTGCTCTCATACCGGTCCCGGATGCCGGCATCCAGCACCTTGAGTCCGGCGGTCATCTCCTGCAGTTCGTAGGTCAAAAGGCAGCTGTTGGAATCCTTGGTGATGTCGCCGTCCTCGTCCACATAGGTGGCCCGGAGGATCAGCCAGTTCCGGTCATCGCTGGTGGGGTCACCGCCGTCGGCGGGGAGTTCATAATTGAATACGTCCAGTTTCAGGCTGTTGTTTTCGCCTTGAAAAAGCATAGGGAGATCTCCTTTCGATTTTAGCGTAATGGCCGCTTAGTCGTTGTGGTGTTCGGCATAAAATGCATCGTAGTCCTTCAGCATCACCTGCAGCAGCGCCGGGGTGTCCAGGCCATAGGGACAGCGGGACTTGCAGGCATTGCAGTGGACGCACTCCTCGATCTTGTGCATCTTGGCGTACCACTCATCGCTCATATAGGGCTGATAGGGGGACCGGCGCAGCAGTGCGCTCATCCGGGCCGCCTGGGGAATGTCGATCCCGGCAGTGCAGGGCAAGCAGTAGCCGCAGCTGCGGCAAAAGTTGCCTGCCAGCTCCTTGCGGTCCTTGTCGATAATCGCCTGGATCTCCGGGGTCACGTGAGGATTCCGGGCTGTCAATTCCAGCCACTGATCCAGCTCCTCCTCCCGCTGAATGCCCCAGATGGGCACCACGTTGGGATACTCCTGCATGAAGGCATAACAAGCCTCTGCGTTGTTCAACAGTCCGCCGGAGAGGCCCTTCATGGCGATGAAGCCCATATCCGCTGCTTTGCACTGCTCCACGATCTCCAGATCCTGGGGCGCCGCCAGATGGCAGAAGGGGAACTGAAGCGTCTCAAAATTCCCGGAATCAATGGCGGCGTGGGCCACCTTCAGCCGGTGGTTGGTGATGCCGATGTGGCGGATGTAGCCCTTCTGCTTGGCCTCCAGCGCCGCTGCAAACGGGCCGTCCGGGTCCTCCGGGTCCGGCAGCTCAGCCGGGTTATGGAACTGAAAGAGGTCGATATAATCCGTCCGCAGACGGCGCAGGCTCTCCTCAATATGGGCCTGGACTGTTTTTTTGTCGCTTCCGCCGCTCTTTGTAGAGATGATGACCTCCTGACGAACGTCGTGAAGTGCATCTCCCAATTTTTCCTCACTGTCTGTATAGGCATTGGCGGTGTCAAAATAATTGATGCCGGATTCATATGCTCTTCGAACCAGTTTCACAGCATCATCATGGCTGATGCGCTGGATGGGCAGCGCGCCAAACGCAGTCTTGCTCACGTACAGCTCTGTGCGGCCCAGCCTGATCTTATCCATGTTGCTCCTCCTGCTTTCTGCTGCCGCTGCGCGGCACGGTTTTTCTTTATTTTACCACAGGCGCTGCTGTTTGCAAAGCGGTGCCGACCATGATATAATGAATAAAAAT
>FR890956.1:151240-184959 GCA_000436875.1 Oscillibacter sp. CAG:155
AGGCAACACCGGTATGCTGCGGAGGCACAGGCAGCTTTCCAGCACCCAGAAACAACGTCCGCAGGCCCTCAAGTGAGCAGCCGGGGCATTGCCGGGGCATTGAAGGAGACCGGTATGAAAAAGGATCTGCATTTAAAACTGACCGTACGGCTGTACAGCGACGATGACCGCCGCTGCTTTGGCCCCGGTATTGCAACGCTGCTGCGCAGAGTCGAACTGCACCACTCCCTGCGGGCGGCAGCTGCCTCCATGGAGATGGCGTATTCCAAGGCGTGGCGGATCATCCGCACGGCAGAGGATGTGTTTGGCTGCAAGCTGCTCTCCTCCACCATCGGCGGACAGCATGGCGGCGGCGCGGTGCTGACTCCGGAAGCCCGGCGCCTGCTGGCAGCTTATGAGGCCTATGTAGCGGATGTGGACGCATACAGCCGGGAAAAATTTTGCCAGGCTTTCGACTTTTGCCAGGATCTTTCTGAAACCGCAGAGGACTCTTCGGAAATTTCCCAATAGCTGCACCACGTGCAAATCCCGGTGGGGATTCTCGTCTATAAAGGACAAAATAAGAGGAGCCATGCTTTGCATGGCTCCTCTTTCTTCTCTTGGGCTGTCTTCGTTTATTTCTCCGCAGGCTGAGTGGGATCTTCCTCAGTGGGGCTGGGAACGGGATTCTCTTTATGCTGCACCATAGCGCGGATCAGCTCCACGGTACCGCCAAGGCCGAGATAGCTGCTGTCAATGCAGAAGTCATAGCTCTCCACGGCGCCCCATTTCTGGGAGGAATAGTATTCATAATAGGACGCACGGCGCTTGTCGGTCTTGATGATCAGCGACCGGGCCTTTTCCGGCGTGATATTCTGCCGCTTGGCCACCCGCTGAATCCGAACATCCATGGGAGCGTGGATGAAGATGCTCAAATGATTGGGATTATCCGCCAGTGC
Source organism: Oscillibacter sp. CAG:155 (assembly GCA_000436875.1). GTDB lineage: Bacteria > Bacillota > Clostridia > Oscillospirales > Oscillospiraceae > Oscillibacter. Next base: position 152,179 of record FR890956.1, read on the forward strand.
GTAGTCCGCGCAACGACCGATAATGACGCAGGGACCCTGCTCGGCGATGTGGCGGATCGTATCAAAGGTAGCCAAATACACCTGCTGCTCCAGGGAATCGCTGGTACCCGCGCCAGGCAGGCTGAACATGTAGGAGTCCATGGCAATGGAATAGAGCAGGCTCTTGGGCCGCTCATCAAAATTTTCAAAAATCTTCTCGCACAGACCGCTTTTCTCCGCCGCCGCACGCAGCAGCTCTTTATCGTAGAACGGGATACCCAGCTCCTTGGCTACGCGGATACCGACTTCCTTGCCGCCGCTGCCGAACTGCCGTCCGATGGTAATGATGGTCTTCATGGAGATCCCTCCTCTCTTTGTTGTATTTATTATACTGCGAAATGAAAGCGCCGTCAAATTAAAAACAGGGAACCGCTCCGGCACATCGGCCGCTTCCCTGTTCCAGATCGTCCCGCAAAAAGGCCCGATGGATGGCATTGAGTACCCGCTTTTTGTCTCCGCTCCATGCCGGTGCCAGCAAGTCTCGCTTGGCCCCGTCACCGGTAAGGCGGTGAATCACCACCTCACGGGGCAGCACCCGAAGGCACGCCTCCAGCACGCGGATATATGTCTCCAGGTCCAGCACCGGTACTCTGCCCGCCTCCCATTCCGCAGCCAGGTCCGTCCCCCGCAGCACGTGAAGCAGGTGAAACTTCACGCCGTTCGCACCGGAGTCCCCAATATATCGGGCAGTTTGGACCATCATCTCCTCCGTCTCCCCCGGCAAGCCCAAAATCTGATGGACCACCACCTGAACGCCGATTTGATGGAGCTGCTCCACCGCCCGGTCGTAGACCGGCAGTTCGTAGCCCCGGCGCAGGTATGCCGCAGAGGCGGGATGGATGGTCTGAAGCCCCAGCTCCACCCACACTTCCTTTTCCGCCGCACACGCCGCCAGCAGCTCCAGCACCGGCGGTGGCAGGCAGTCCGGTCGGGTAGCCACGGAGAGGACTACCACGTCCTCCGGCTCTATCGCCTCCCAATACAGCTGTCGGAGGTGCTCCACCGGGCCGTAGGTATTGGTGAAGGACTGAAAATAGGCGATATATTTTGCGGCAGGCCCCGCCTTGGCCGCCACCCGGGCTTTGGCGTCAGACAGCTGCCGGGAGATCTCTCCCTCCGCTGCAAAGGCCCCAGACCCGTCGCAGAAAATACAGCCCCGGGTGCCCAGCGTGCCGTCCCGGTTCGGGCAGGAGCAGCCGGAGGAGAGCGCCAGCTTATAGACCTTGGTCCCATACCGCGCCCGCAGCACATCGTTCAGACGGTTCCAATACACGCCTCATCCTCCTCCAATCTTTCAAGCCGTCGGCCCCTCCGCGAAACAGTCAAGGGCCGGAGCACATGACATGCTCCGGCCTTTGCGGGTTCTCGATCCGACTTCAATTTCCAATGATTTGCTCTTTCGGCTGCATTAAGTCTGCGGCATTTCCTTTCCCAGCCGCTTGTACATGGTCTTTTTCACGGCCCGGAGAATGTTCTCATAGCCGGTGCAGCGGCAAAGATGCCCGGAGAGGAGCTTGCGCAGCTCCGCGTCGGTGTATTCCTTTCCGCTCCCCAAGATCTCCCAGGCGGTGAGAATAAAGCCCGGCGTGCAAAAACCGCACTGAATGGCTGCTTCCTCCACAAATGCCTGCTGGATATCGCTGAGTTCCCCGTTGGGGCCCAGCAGGCCCTCCAAAGTGGTCACATGCTTACCTTCTGCCCAGACAGCCAGGTAGATGCAGGAGTTGAATGCCTCCCCGTCAATGATAACGGTGCAGGCGCCGCACTCACCAACCTCGCAGCCTTTCTTGACAGAGGTCATGCGGTAGTCATTGCGCAGCATGTCAGTCAGGCTGGCCCGTACATCTACCGTGCGCTCCACGTCCTTGCCATTGAGATTGAAATGTACCGTCTGATATTGCATCACATGCCGCTCCATTACAGCTCACCTCCCGCCCGTTTTACCGCTTCGATGAACGCCCGTTTGGCGCTCTCCACGGCAATGTGCATCCGGAAATCCCTGGCGGCACGCCAGGAGTCCCGAGGATTGATATCCTCCTTCACGGCCTGGCTGAACCGCTCCGCCAGGTCCATGGAAACCGGCTGCCCGGCGGCCAGAGCCTCGGCCGTGGCCGCCCGCAGAGGCACGGGTCCTGCCACGCCAAAGGCAACCCGGGCACGTTCCACCGTTTTCTTATCGGCGGAGAGGCGCACATTCACAGAGGTTCCCAATGTGGCGATATCCATGGCATTGCGCATGGCGTACTTGATGTAATAGCCAAAGGTATTCTCATAGCTGTCTCTGGGAATCAGGATGCCGGTCTGAATCTCTCCCTCGCGGATGTCTACCTTTCCGGCCTTGATGTAAAAATCGTGAATGGGCTGGCGGCGGACACCATCCGGGCCCGTCAGCTCTACAATGGCATCGTAGGCATGGAGCGTGGAGGCAGAGTCAGCAGAAGTGACACCATTGCAGGTGTTGCCGCCGATGGTTCCAATATTGCGGATCTGGGGGCCGCCCACCTGATCCACCGCCTCACCCAGTACCAGCATATACTGCTGGATCAGGGGGTCCCGGGTGATGTGGGAAAAGCTGGTGAGAGAGCCGATACGGATGGTACCGTCATCCTCCATTTTCACGCCCCGGAGTTCATCCAGGCCGTAAATGGAGACCAGCTCCTTGCCGGCCCGTTTGCCCTCCCGCATCTGCACCAGCACGTCGGAACCGCCGGCGATGATCTGAGCCTCGGGATGGGCCAGGCGGAGGGCCACCGCGTCGGCCACGCTGGTGGCCTGATACAATGCTTTCATATCATACATAGGTGGTTCCCTCCTTTATTCTTCAATGAGTCCAGCCTCTTTAAACTTCCGATAGAGGACGTGAGGCGTGATGGGGCAGGCGTCAAAGGCAACGCCAGTAGCATTCAAAATGGCGTTGCGGATGGCAGGGGCCGGAGAGCAGGCCGGAGGCTCGCCCAAGGCCTTGGTGCCGTATGGAGAAGTGGGCTCCGCGTTCTCCACGAAGGCCGCCTGCAGCGTGGGATGGTCCATAAAAGTGGAAAGCTTATAGTCCAGAAGATTGTTATTGAGGGGGCGGCCCGTCTTCTCGTCGAACTTCAGTTCCTCGGAAAGGCCGTACCCGATGCCCATGGACATACCGCCGTGGACCTGAGCCTCTGCCAAGGCGGGGTTGATGAGGGTGCCGCAGTCGTGGACGTTGACGATGTTCAGGAGTTTCACCTTGCACATGGGAATATCCACTTCCACCTCGGCAAAGGAACAGCCGAAAGAGTAGGCGTTGGACTTGATCTGAGCCGTGGTCTCCGCGGTGATGTGCTGGCTGTGCTCCAGGGAATACAGGCTCTCCATCGCCAGGTCCCCCAAGGACTTGAGCACCCGGCCGTCGCTCTTGCGGATGATCTGACCGTCCACCAGATCCAGATTGGAAACCGGCATCCGGGTCTGCTCATGGGCGATGTCCAGAATCCGCTCCCGCAGCGCTCTGGCGGTCTGGACAATGGAAAAGCCGCCGATATAAGTCTGACGGGAGGCATAGGCACCGGTGCCGTAAGGCGTCACGTCGGTATCCTGGGAGGAGACCACGTGGACGTCGGAGAGGGGCACACCCACCGCGTCCGCCACCATCTGGGAGTAGGCGGTGTCGCAGCCCTGGCCGATCTCTGTCTCACCGGTCTGGAACTGAAGGGAGCCGTCCTGATTGACCACCATCCGGCAGGAGGAGGACTCCAGAGAGATGGGCCACACAGCGGTATTGTACCAGAACACCGCCATACCCACGCCCCGGCGGATGGGGCCGCTCTGGTTTTTGTAGAGCTCATACTTGCGGCGGTAGTCGATGGCGGCAATGCCCTTGTCCATACACTGGTTAAAGGTGTCGCTGTAAAGCTCGTTCTTGGAGAACGGATCGGTATAGCCCACCGGCATCAGGTTCTTGCGGCGGAATGCCTCCGGTTCCATGCCGATTGCCTTACAGATGTCGTCGATATGGCACTCTCCGGCAAACATGGCCTGGGGGATACCGTAACCCCGCATGGCGCCGGCGGAGGGGCGGTTGGTAAACACCGTCCAGCAGTCGCATTCCAGATTGTCACAGGGATAGAGCTGAGGGAATGCACCCATTCCCTTGGCCACGATACCGTGACCGTGGGAGGCATAAGCCCCCTGGTTGGAAAACGCCTCGAACTTCCGGGCCACCAGAGTACCGTCCGGCCGGACATAGGAGATGATATGGGTGCGGATCGCATGGCGGACACGGTTGGAGACGAAGGTCTCCTCCCGGGTGCACTCCAGCTTCACAAGACGCCCGCCCATCTGGGTGGAGCACCAGGCGCAAAGCGGCTCATAGAGTGCGTCCTGCTTGTTGCCGAATCCACCGCCGATATAGGGCTTGATGACACGGACCTTGCCCCAGGGAATCCCCAGCGCCTGGCCCACCACCCGGCGGACAATGTGGGGGATCTGGGTGGAGGTCACCACCACGACACGCCCTGCCTCCTCGTAGGCAAAGCAGCCGTGATTCTCGATATGACAGTGCTGCACCGTGGGGGTATCGTACCACCCCTCCACCTTGATGAGGCCCGGCTCCTGGCGGGCTGCCTCATAGTCGCCCTTTCGGATATCGGTATGCGCCAGAATATTGTTGGGATATTCCTCATGAATCTGGGGCGCGCCGTCTTTCATCGCCTCCTGGACATCCAGCACAAAGGGCAGCTCCTCGTATTCCACTTTCAAAGCCCGGACACCCTGCACAGCCGAGATCTCGTCTTCCGCGATGACCACCGCCACCTCGTCGCCATAATAGCGCACATGACGGTTCAGCAGCAGCCGGTCCGCCACATCCTGATGGGCGGGGTCCGTGGACCAGGGATGGCCGGCGGTAGGGAACGGAATGTCCGGCACGTCAAAGCAGGTCAGGACCTTCACCACACCGGGAATCTCCCGGGCCGCGGAGGTGTCGATGGACTTCACGTAGCCGTGGGCAATGGTGGCATGGCAGATTTTCACGATCAGCGCACTGCGGTCGCACAGATCGTCCGTATACTTCGCGCGTCCGGTGGCCTTTTCATAGGCGTCCACACGGACAACGCTCTTTCCGACACTTTTGCTCATAAGCCTCTCTCCTTTTTGGTGGAATTCCGGCGGATCATCGGATATACTAGAAAGAAAAACGAGGTGAATCCAATGGAACACAACGTCTCACTGGGATGTGTAGTCATGGCTGCCGGAAATGCCCGGCGGTTTGGAACAAACAAGCTGGCCGCCCCTTTAGGCGGGCGGAGCCTGATTCTGCGCTGCCTGGAAGCCGTTCCGGCAGAGCAGTTCAAACGGGTCGTGGTTGTGACGCAATACCCGGAGATCATGCGTCTGGCCGGGGAATTTCACTTCGCCGCCATCCATAACGACGCCCCGGAGGCAGGCATCAGCCACACCATCGCCCTGGGACTGACTGCCCTGCGGGACTGCGATGCAGTCCTCTTTCAGGTCAGCGACCAGCCGCTGCTGCGCCGGGACAGCATCGCCCATCTGGTGGACTGCTGGCGGCAACAGCCGAACAAGCTGGCCGCGCTGAGCCATGGCGGCGTACGGGGAAATCCCTGCATCTTTCCTGCCCGGTTCTTTCCGGAGCTTTTGACCCTGACGGGAGATCACGGCGGAAACACCGTTATCCGCCGCCATGAGGAGGAGCTTATCCTGGCGGAGGCACCTGCGGCAGAACTGACGGATGTGGACACACCGGAAGCACTGCAGGCCCTGGCACAGCCCCGAAAGGAATGACTTCCCTGGGAGAGCGAATTCCGCTCTCCCAGGGCTTTTTTTACTTGCGGCTGTACGGCGTATCCTCCAGCGGCAGGCTGGTGCGCAGCTTTCCGTCGTAGCGGTAATAAGCGTCCGCAATGGCTGGTGCCGTAGGAATCGACGTGATCTCGCCGATGCCGATGGCACCGCAGGCCACGTTCAGTCCGGGCTTTTCCACGATGATGGGCGTGATCTCCGGGATCTGATTGGCCCGGAAGAGCCCCAGCGTCCCGTACTTGGCGGTGGGTTTGCAGTCTACCAGCGGATACCGCTCCGTCAGGGCAAAGCCCATGGACATCACCACGCCGCCTTCGATCTGTCCCTCCACCGAGGTAGGGTTGACCGCCTTGCCCACATCATGGGCCGCCACCAGCTGGCGGATACGGCCCTCTTCGTCCAGGATGCAAACCTGGGTGGCATAGCCGTAGGCGATGTGGCTGACCGGATTGGGCACCGGCGCCCCAAGCGGGTCCGTTTTGCCCAGGTACTCTCCATAAAACTCCTGTCCCTCAAGATCTGACAAGGAGTTTTCCTTGAGTGCTTGGATCAGGTCCTGACAGGCTCTGCGGCAGGCCTCACCGGTGAAAAGCGTCTGGCGGGAACCGGAGGTGGTACCGGAATCCGGGGCGCTGTAGGTGTTGGACCGCTCATAGACCACATTTTCCCGGGAAATCCCCGTCTGGCCGCAAACCATCTGGGTCAGCACGGTTCCCAGTCCCTGGCCGATGCAGGAGGCACCGGCGAAAATGTGGACTTTGCCGCCTTCGATCACCAGACGGCACCGTCCCGTATCCGGAATGCCCACACCCACGCCAGCGTTCTTCATGGCGCAGGCAAGGCCCACATACTTATTGGCGTCCACATAGGGCTTTACCGCCTCCAATGTCTCCGCAAGGCCCGTGGACTCGTCCACGATCTGGCCGTTAGGCAGCTCCTGACCCGGGCGGATGGCATTTCGGTAGCGGATCTCCCAGGGAGTGATGCCCACAAGATCCGCCATTTGATTGAGCAGTGTCTCAATGCAGAAGCAGGTCTGGGTCACGCCAAAGCCCCGGAAAGCACCGGCAGGAGGATTGTTGGTATAATAGGCCCAGCCGTCGATCTCAAAGTTTTGATAGTTGTATGGTCCCGCCGCATGGGTGCAGGCCCGCTCCAGCACGGGGCCACCCAAAGAGGCATATGCACCGGTATCGGCGATGACCTCTGCCGCCACGCCCTGGATGATGCCGTTTTCATCACAGCCAATGGAGAATTCCATTTCCATGGGATGACGCTTAGGATGGATCAGGATGCTCTCCGCCCGGGTGAGCTTGACTTTGACGGGCCGCTTGGTCAGATAGGCGATCAGGGCGGCATGGTGCTGAACCGTCACGTCCTCCTTGCCGCCGAAGCCGCCGCCCACCAGGCAGTTGCGGACTTTCACCAGCTCCGCCGGAAGGCCCAGCATCCCCATGATCTCGTGCTGGGTATCATAAGCGCCCTGGTCCGTAGAGAGTACCATCACACCGTCCCCGTCCGGGTACGCCACAGCGCACTCCGGCTCCAGGAAGGCATGTTCCGTCCAGGGAGTGGAAAAGTGCTGGGTGAGAACGTGTTTGGACTTGGCGATGGCCTCCGCGGGATTGCCCCGCTGGATATGCTTGTGGGCCAAGAGGTTCCCGGAGCGGTGCACCAGCGGCGCATCCGGGGCCATGGCCTCCTTGGGATTGCGGACCATGGGGAGTTCCTCATAGTCCACCTTCACCAGCGCCTTGGCCTTTGCCAGCGTCTCCGGGTCCTCTGCCGCCACCAGGCAAATGGCATCGCCCAGATAGTGGGTGATGTCGCCCACGGCGATCATGGTGTCCCAGTCCTTCATCAGATGGCCCACCTTGTTCTGCCCGGGAATATCCGCGGCTGTCAGGACGCACACCACGCCCGGCAGGGCCTTGGCCTCCTCCGTATGGATGGCCAGCACTCTGGCCCGGGGATACTGGGAACGAACGGCACTGCCGTAAATCATGCCGTCCAGATAAATGTCATCGGGATACTGTCCGGTGCCGGTGACTTTCTCCGCCACGTCCACTCTGGGGACCCGCTGGCCCAAAGACCAGTCGGTGGGGGCCGGGGGCACCTTGCCCGCCCGGAACACCTCTGCCGCCAGCAAAATGGCATCGATGATCTTCACATATCCGGTGCAGCGGCAAATGTTGTTTCGGATGGCGTATGCGGCCTCTTCCCGGGTGGGAGACGGGTTTTGATCCAGCAACCCCTTGGCACTCATAACCATTCCCGGGATACAAAAGCCGCACTGGACTGCTCCGGCAGTGCCGAAGGCATAGGTATAGACGTCCTTTTCAAAGTCGCTGAGCCCTTCCACGGTGATGATCTGCTTTCCCTCCAGCTTGTCGGTCTGGGGAATGCAGGCCTTGGTAGGCTTTCCGTCAATCAATACCGTACAGGTACCGCAGGCGCCTTCACTGCAGCCGTCCTTCACGGAAGTAAGATGCAGTGTGTCCCGCAGGAAGCGCAGCAGCTTTTGGTTGTGCTCCACTGTCACGGTCTGACCGTTTACGGTAAATGTAGCCATGGCAAGAATCCTCCTCTGCCGCCGTGCCCAACCCTGGTCCCACGGTCTGTCTGTTCTCAGAAAGGTCAACCTTTCTTTTTCCCTATTATACAATAAAAACAAGGATGCCGCAATCGTCCTTTGGCAAAAGCGCTATTCTACTTTATGTATTACGCTTTTCCAGTGGCGGAAGCTCCCAGCCCACCGCCAATGCACCCCGGCGGACGGTGATCTCTGCCTGGGGGTCCAAAATGTGGTTGCTGACGCCCAGCGGGAAATCCGGCGTCAGCACCGCATCCCGCAATGGGTACTGAAAGCCGGTCTCGTCCACGCCCTCCGCCCGGTCTCCCAGGCAAAAGGCGGAAAACAGCCCCCACTCCACGGTCTTTTTCACCTGCAGCGACTCATTTTCAAGAACGGTCCACACGAAATCATTGTCGTATAAAAAGCCGCGGGCCCCTCTGCGCCGCAGATACAGCAGCGTCTGAAGGTTGGCCAGGGTGTGATCCAGACGCTTGCCGCCGGTTCCTCCGTAGATCCAAAAGTCCGTGCAGCCCCGTTCCAATCCCAGCTTGACGGCAGCCAGCGTATCGGTGTCGTCCTTTTCCACCGGCAGACGGCGGACCCTCTCCCCCGCGTCCGGTGCTTCCATAGAGTCAAAGTCCCCCAGGATTACATCCGGTGTAAGGTGTTCCCGCTGGCAGACCCGGTATCCCGCATCCGCGGCAATCACCAGATCACCAGGCATGCCGGGACGCTCCCGCAGTCCAAAAAAAGTTCCGGCGGCAAAAATGAAACAGCGTTTCATATCGGTTTCCCCCTATTCTTTTGGACAGTGTACCACGATTCCCCCAGGTTGGCAATTGGAAATGGACACGCCCTCTCCCGTTGGGAGAGGGCGTGTCTCATTGGATATGCTCCTCGCAGAAATTGTCCAGTACACGAACGCCCATTTCCTCCGGCTTTGCCACCGGAAAGGTCGCAATGGTCACCGAGTCAAAGATGGGACAAAGACGCTTTTCCGGCTCCAGGCGAAGGCTTGGCATCTGTGCAGACTGGTCTGGACGTCTTTTCAGCATGGAATCACCCCGGCAGCAGTTTGCGCGGAATCGGTCAAATTATGCGGCTGCTGTCGGTTTCATCCCCGCAAAGCCTTGCAAAATCAATCATTTCCAGGTGCTCCAAAAAAACAAAAATTTTTTTCAAAAAACCTATTGACAATTTTCCTCTTTTCTGTATAATAATATCTGTTCGCTGCGGTCGATAAGTGAGCGGCTGATAAACATAGCGGGTTTGTGTAAGGGTAGCACAGCAGACTCTGACTCTGTATGTGAGGGTTCGAATCCTTCACCCGCTGCCAGAAGATCCTGAATCCAATGGATTCAGGATCTTTTTTGTTTTCCGGACATTTCGTCAGCTGCCATTCTCCGTGGAAGGCCGTTTCCCTGGGCCACGGTTCTGCAGGACGTAGTTTACGATGGCTCCCGAACACGCTTCAGGACTGCCTGCATAGAAAAGCGGAAGGCAACCTCCTCTGAGGAATTGCCTTCCGCTTGTTTTATGCCAAACGCCGTTCTTCTCCGGGCATGCATCGAAATCCGCATGCCTTATGAATCATGTCTGCCGAAAAAGCCCCGCAGGAATTTTCCCTTGGCCGGTGTCTTCTTCAGACGCTCCACCTGCTTTTCCGCACCTTCAAACTGCTGTGCCGCAGCCGCCTCATATAACGCCAGCGCCTTATCCAGGTCCCGCTTGACACCGGCGGCATGCTCATAGCACCAGGCCAGATGATACTGGGCGCGAGGGTAGCCCTGGTCCGCCGACTGGGTATACCACTTTACCGCTTCCTGCCAGTTCTGCTCCACACCTTCGCCGGTTTCATAAAGATACCCCAGATTACATTGGGCAGTTTTATCGCCCTGGTCCGCCGCGGACCGATACAGCTTTGCCGCCCGAACAGGGTCCTTTTTGACGCCCCGGCCAAACTCGCAGCATACCCCCAGGTTCAGTTGCGCCCGGGCAAGCCCCTGCTCAGCAGCGGCTCCATACCATCTGGCTGCCTGCGCCCAGTCCTTCCCAACACCCCGGCCGCTTTCATACATATGCCCCAGGTTGCACTGGCCCGTGGCGTCCCCCTGCTCCGCGGCACGGTGATACAGTTCCACCGCTTTTTTCAGGTCCTGCTCCACGCCCTCGCCTCGCTCATAGCATACGCCCAGATCACACATGGCGGGTACAGAGCCGGCTTCTGCCGCTTTTTGATACCATTGTACCGCCTGCTCCCGGTCCTGCTCCGTGCCCCGGCCGTAGTCATAGGCCCGGCCCACACAGTACATTCCCCGAGGGTCTCCCTGGTCGGCGGCTTTCTGGTACCAGGCCAGCGCACGCTTTTCATTTTTCTCCACACCCCGACCATGCTCGTAGCACCAGGCCAGGTTGCATTGGGCACGGGGCATCTCCTGCTCCGCAGCGGCGCGATACCACTTTACCGCCTCTTCCCAGCTCTGCTCCACACCCCGGCCGGTCTCATAGCAAAAACCCAGATTACACTGTCCCGGCGCGTTTCCCAATTCTGCGGCCTTGCGGTAGAGTGCGGCTGCATGGTCAATATCCTGCTCTACGCCCTCGCCCCTCTCATAGCATACACCCAGATCGCACATGGCCGGAGCCGATCCGGCCTGTGCCGCCCGCTCGTACCAGCGGACAGCCTCTTTTGCGTCCTGCTGTACGCCCAGGCCATAGTCGTATGCCCGGGCCATGCAGAACAGGCCGCGGGGATCCTCCTGTTCCGCAGCCTTGCGGTACCAGGAGAGTGCCTTCACCGGATCTTTCTCCACGCCCTGACCGTGTTCATAACACCAGGCCAGATTGCACTGAGCACGGGAAAGCCCAAGTTCCGCAGCCTTGCGGTACCATTTGACGGCTTCGCTCCAGCTTTGCTCCACACCCTCGCCGATCTCATACAGAAAGCCCAGGCAGCACATGCCGTCCTCTTCACCCTGTTCGGCGGCTTTTCGATACCACTTGGCCGCCTCCTCCTTGTTCAGCGGAACGCCGCGGCCCCGCTCGCAGCAAAGGCCCATGCACAAAAGTCCCCTGGGGTACTCCTGATCCGCCGCGGCCCGATAGAGACGGACAGCTTCTCCATAATCCCGCTCCAGGCCCTTGCCGTACTCATAGCACCACGCCAGATTGCACTGGGCCCTGGGATACCCCTGGTCTGCCGCAGTGCGGTACCATTTCACGGCCTCTTCCCAGTTCTGCTCTACGCCCCGGCCGGACTCGTAGCAAAAGCCCAGGCAGCACTGCCCCGGCGCATGGCCCTGCTCTGCGGCCTCCCGATACCACTTGGCCGCCTGATCCAGGTTTTCCTTCACACCGGTGCCGAATTCAAAGCAGCGTCCCAGTTCCGTCTGTGCGGCCGGATATCCCAGCCAGGCGGCGGACTGATACCATTTCACCGCCTCCTGATCACTTTGCTCCGTGCCGGCTCCGCGGCGGTATGCCTCTCCCAGCAAAAACTGTGCCCGGGGAAATCCCTGCTGGGCACCTTTTTGCAGGCACTCCAGCGCCTTGGCCTCATCCTGCTTGACGCCGATGCCGTATGTATAGCAGTACCCCAGATTCGTCAGCGCAGGCATATAGTTTTTGGCCGCTGCCTGGGCATACAGCACCACCGCCTGAGCGGGGTCTGCCTCCACCCCGATTCCCGTCTCCAGGCACCAGCCCAGGTTCGTCAATCCCAGAGCGTCTCCCTGGGCCGCCGCCTGCTGATAACAGGCCAGGGCGTCTGTGCCCCGCTTCTCCTCCACGGCCTGGTTGCCCAAAGTGACCCAGTCGCTGGCAGTGAGTTCCTCTTCCGGCACCGCAAGAAAAAACGTCCCGCCGCAGCGCGGGCAGACATCCGGCTCCTGGCCCTCCGCCACAAAGCCGCAGTCCGGATTTTCACAACGATAGTACTCCATCTCCATGGTTGTCGCCTCGCTTGATCAGGTATCGTCCGATTCAAAAGGGACGTCGGACGTATCATAGAAATCCAGAAAAGAATGGGCCTTTCCCCGGTACTTGAACCCTGGGAAGGTGTCCAGCTGTACGCCGTGAATGGCGCGGAACATGCTCTTTTCAATGTTTGGGTTCGTCTTTTTCAATTCCCGCAGCAGCAGCTTCATCTCCTGCCGCTTGCTCTCTCCCACGCCGTCCCCGGCGGCATCCCGGGCCTCCGTAAAGCGGCAGGCGCACTGCAAAAAGCGCAGGTGATTGTAGTTCTTCCATGCAATGATCGCGTCCTCATGGACGCAGTAGAGCGGCCGGATCAACTCCATCCCCGGGAAATTCCGGCTGTGGAGCTTGGGCGGCATGGTCTGCATCTGCGCGCCGTAAAAAAGGCCCAGCAGCGTGGTTTCCAGCACATCGGACATGTGGTGTCCCAGCGCGATCTTATTGCACCCAAGCTCCTGGGCTTTGCTGTACAAAAAGCCCCGACGCATCCGGGCGCAGAGATAGCAGGGATTCTTCTCCACCTGGACCGTGACGTCAAAGATGTCGCTTTCAAATATAGTGATGGGAATCCCAAGTGTTCGGGCATTTTCCTCGATCAGCGCCCGGTTGGCAGCATTATAGCCCGGGTCCATCACCAGAAATTCCAGGTGGAAGGGCCGGTCTGTATGCCGCAGCAGCTCCTGCATCAGCTTGGCCAGAACCATGGAGTCCTTCCCGCCGGAAATACATACGGCGATCCGGTCTCCGGGACGAACCAGCTCGTATCGCTTTACCGCCGCGATAAAGGGGTTCCAGAGCGTCTTGCGATAGGTTTTGATGAGACTGCGCTCGGCAATCTCCTGAGGGGTAAGTTCACGGGACATAGGACCTCCAAGAAATATGAACTGCAGATACACCGGAATTGATGTCTGCTGTGTGAAAATATCAAACCAGCATTACAGCCAGATGGCACCCAGCTTCAAAATGGACGCAAATACCCGGCGATGCCAGGGCCGCTGGTTCCACTCCTCCAGTGTGTATGGCTGGCTCTGGGCCATGATGGCATCCATATCCTCCAGCAGTTCCTCCACGGCCGGCATATGGTACAGCAGCACGCCGCATTCATAGTGGAGCTGGAACGTACGGTAATCCATGTTGGTGCTGCCCACCAGTGCCACTTCCCGATCCACCAGGACACTCTTAGCGTGGAGAAATCCCGGCGTATAGCGGTAGATCTTCACCCCGTGGGAGAGCAGTTCGCCCCAATAGGTCTCCGCCACCATATAGACATACTTTTTATCCGGAATGGCGGGCACCATCAGCCGGACATCCACACCGCCATCCGCCGCGATGCACAGGGCCCGCTGCATATATTCCTCTACCGCATAGTACGGCGTCGTGATGTAGAGGATGCGGCGGGCAGAGGAAATCAGCTGCAGGTAAGTCTCTTCAATGGGGTTATCCGGGTTGTTCATGGGGCCATCGGTAAACGGCTGGCACCAGCCGTTCCCGGCTCCTTCCTGCCGGGGACGGTAATAGTCATCCTCATTGGGCAGTGTGCGGCCGATCATCTTCCACATCTGGATAAACTGACGGGCAAAGCCCCAGGCCCCTTCTCCCTCGATGCGAACGCCGCTGTCCTTCCAGTGACCGAAGCGGACGATCAGGTTGGCGTATTCATCCGCCAGGTTGATGCCGCCGGTATAGGCATAGTAGCCATCAATCACTGCGATTTTCCGGTGGTCCCGGTAGTTGAAATAGATGCGGTTGACATAGCGATGGACCGGGTTAAAGACTTCCACTTCAATGCCGGCATCCTGAATCGCCTGCAGCATGGTATCCGACAGTCGGGTCAGATTTCCGAAATCGTCAAAGATCACCCGTACTTCCACCCCGGCCGCCGCCCGCTGGCGGAGGACCTCAAAGATCCGGTCCCAGATCCCGCCCTCGGCAATGATATAATACTCCAGGAAAACATAAACTTCCGCGCGGCGCAGGTGGTCGATCAGATCTTCAAAATAATCGGCTCCCTCTCCGAAATACTGCGCCTGCGTATTGCGGTAAAGCCAGAAGCCCCGCTTTTGCAGATAAGCCGCCAGTCGGCCCCAGGCCGGTGACTGACGGCTCAAGCGGGATACATTGGCGGCGCTTTCCATCCGCAGGCTCTCCCGTTCCAGCGGCACCGGGATCTTCCGCAGGCTCAGACTCTTGGCCTGGTGTGTGCCGCCCCAGAGGCAGAACAAAATCATGCCGGATACCGGCAGTGCCAGCAGAAGACACATCCACACCAGCTTATAGCTGGGACTTCCGTGCCGCTGATACACCCGCACCGCCACTACCGTGCCTGCCAGGCGCAAAACAAAGTAAACTACATTGGCTGTCTCTTCCAGCAGGCGGGTCACCAGAAGGGTAATGGCAATCTGCGCGATGACCGTCATCGCACACATGGAAAGGCTGGTTACAGCAGAGATCCGCCGCTCTGTCCGCTCTTCGGTCCCAGTTCGTTTTCTTGACATGGAAGATCCCTCCCGTCCCTTTCAGCATATCCGTTTGCCCCGCTTTGATGCGCCGACAGCAACCTATTGAATTCTATTATAGCGAACCGCCTTGCCAACCGCAATTACGATTCTGTAACAAAACCGGTCCCGCCGTTGTGACGGGACCGGTTCCATAATCAGATATTCTCGCTGTTCTGGCGCAGAAGCGCCTGCTTGATGTCCCACAGCTTCTGGCTCAGGTCCACGTAATAGGTGTGAGGATTCTCGCAGCGCTTCACCTCATCCCAGAGGGTATCCAGCTGCTGCGCACAATACTGCTGGATCTCCTGCAGGGTAGGACGCTGGTATACCAGCTTACCCCCCTGGAACACCGGTACCTGCAAAACCTTAGCGGTAAAATCCGTAAAGGTCTTGCGTTTCCAGGTCGCCTGAGGATCAAAGATCTCCAGCGGCTGGGACTCATCCACCGTCTCGTCATACACGGTGATGTAATCCGCCTCTGCCTTGCCAGTGGCTTTATCAAAGAGGCGGTACGTCTTTTTGAAGTGGGGGGTGGTGATCTTGCTGACGTTCTCGCTGACCTTGATCTTGGGGATGATGTTTCCATTGTCATCCTCAATGGCCGCCAGCTTATACACCCCGCCGAACACCGGTTCACTGCGGGCGGTGATCATCCGCTCACCCACGCCGAATATATCAATCTGTGCACCCTGGTCCAGCAGATCCCGAATCAAATACTCATCCAGAGAGTTGGACGCGCAGATCTGGCATTCCGTCCAGCCGGCCTCATCCAGCATCTTCCGGGCCTCCCGGCTCAGATATGCGATGTCACCAGAGTCAATGCGGATGCCGCACTTGCGGATTCCCTTGGGCTTGAGCACCTCGTCAAAGACCCGGATGGCATTGGGAACGCCGGATTTGAGCACATTGTAGGTATCCACCAGCAGCGTAGCGCTGGTGGGATAGATTTCACAGTAAGACTTGAATGCCTCGTATTCCGAATCGAACATCTGCACCCAGGAGTGGGCCATGGTACCGCCGGCAGGAACCCCATAGAGCTGATCGGAAATGGCGCAGGCCGTTCCCTTGCAGCCGCCGATATACGCGGCCCGGGCGCCGGTGATGGCACCGTCAGTGCCCTGAGCCCGGCGGGAACCGAATTCCAGCACCGTCCGGCCCTTGGCCGCCCGGACGATCCGGCTGGCTTTGGTGGCAATCAGGCTCTGGTGATTGATGGTCAGCAGCGTGAAAGTCTCAATCAGCTGGGCCTCAATGGCAGGAGCCCGGACGGTAACCACCGGTTCCCGGGGGAAGATGGGCGTCCCCTCCGGAATTGCCCAGATGTCGCCGGAGAAATGGAAGTTGCGCAGGTAGTCCAAAAATTCCTCGGAGAACAGCTGCTTTTCCCGGAGATACTGAATGTCCTCCTCGTCAAAATGCAGGTTTTCAATATAGTCGATCAGCTGGTCCAGCCCCGCGCAGATGGCAAAGCCGCCCTGATCCGGTACCGTTCGGAAAAACACATCAAAATATGTGATTCGGTCCTGATACCCCGCCTTAAGGTATCCGTTTCCCATCGTCAGCTCATAAAAATCGCAGAGCATGGTCATGTTCAATTTTTGTTCGGTTTTCATATCACACCTCAAAATCTATCGGCATCGGGTGTCGCTGAAATTATTATAACAGGCAGGAATGGAAAAGCAATTGCTTTTCTAAAAAAACGTCAAATTTTTGTCAATTTAATGTGAATTATGGATTGACAAGGCGGAGCTCCTCCCCTATGATGAAATCAATCGGCGGCTGGGCCGCCATTGGAAAGGACGCTTCACCATGGACGTGATTTTAGGAATTGACATCGGCGGCTCCACCACAAAAATCGTGGGCCTGCGGGCAGACGGCTCTGTGATCTCCATGCTGCGGGTACGGGCGGAGGATCAGGTAACCAGCCTGTACGGCGCGCTTGGAAACTATCTCACCAGCAACCATCTGACTCTGGGAGACGTGCGCCGTGTGGTGCTGACCGGTGTGGGTGCCTCCTTTGTGGACGGCGATATCTATGGTTTACCTACCTGCAAGGTGGACGAGTTCTCCGCCAGCGGCACCGGCGCACTGGCCCTGTCCGGTCAGGACTCCGCTGTGGTAGTCACCATGGGCACCGGCACCGCCTTTTTGTGGGCGGAGCAGAACGGCACCGTACGGCATCTGTGCGGCAGCGGCATCGGCGGCGGCACACTGGGCGGGTTGTGCCGTAAGCTGGTAGGCATGGAGCGGTTCGGCCAGATCAAAAAGCTGGCAGCGCAGGGAGATCTTAATCAGGTGGATCTGACCATCCGGGACATCACCTGTAATCCCGCCCCTACTCTGGACCCCACCCTGACTGCCGCCAACTTTGGCAATCTGGCAGAGGATGCCACCCCGGCGGACCTGGCGGCAGGTGCAGTAAATCTGGTGCTCCAGGCCATCGGTACCATGACAGTTTTGGCCTGCCAGTGCTGCTCCAGCCGCACGGTGGTGCTGACCGGTTCCATGACAACGCTGGACCAGGTCCATATCAACTTTGAAAACTTTGAACACCTCTACAATATCCACTATATCATCCCCGAAAACGCCACCTTCGCCACGGCTATCGGCGCCGGGCTCTGCAGTCTGCGGAAAAAGCATATCGACTGACCGCCTCCTCGGAACAGCCCTTTCAATCCTGAACGGACGCAGCAGCGGCCGCTTCTGGTCGGGCTTCATCTTCCTGTCATATGACGCCCCTGCAAAGCGCAAAAAACGCTCCCGAACCTCATGGGCTCGGGAGCGTTTTTCCGTATGACGGTTTTTTCTTACTGGTCCTCTTCGGGAGTCTCAGGTTCCTCCTCGTCCAGGCTGGTCAGATCAAACTCCAGCTTCTCGCCGCAGTTGGGGCAGATAACCTCGCCGTCCTCCAGCACGGACTCATCAAAATAGATGGTCTCCTCGCAGGTGGGGCAGGTGGTGGCGTAGCAATCCTCGTCCTCGTCCAGGTCGTCGTACTCGTAGTCGCCGTCGTCCTCGTCGTCCTCATCCTCGCCGAAGACCACGTCCTCCACGTCCTCCAGATCGTCGCTGACGGCATCCAGGCCATCGGCCAGCTCCGCCTGCTCGTCCTTCATGTCCTCCAGCTCCAGCGCAATATCATCCAGAACGTCGATGATGGCGGAGAGCAGCTTGCCCTCCTTCTTCTCGGTATCCAGCTCCATGCCTTCCGCCAGGCCCTTCAGGTAGGCAACCTTCTCGGTGATTTCCATAACAACGTCTCCTTTCGATTTCAGAAAATATCCTATTTACTCGCTTCAAAGACAGAGCTGACTCTTTCGCCTTTGAAGTTCCCGTTGGGATCACATCTATCCGGCACCTCCATGGACAAATACTTCCCCGGAGTTCCTCTTTTCATGCCGGTGCGGATGAATCGAAAGGGGGGACACGGTCCCCCCTTTTGATCATTACTCCTTGCAGCGGCCCAGATACTCGCCGGTACGGGTGTCGATCTGGATCTTCTCGCCCTCGTTGATGAACAGAGGCACCTTGATCTGCGCACCGGTCTCCAGCGTGGCAGCCTTGGTCACGTTGGTAGCGGTATCGCCCTTGACGCCGGGCTCGGTCTCGGTGACCACCAGGTCCACGAAGTTGGGCACTTCCACGGTGAACACGCTGCCCTTATAGCTGACCAGAGAGCACATGGTGTTCTCCTTGACAAACTGGAAGGAATCACCCAGCACGTCCTTGTTCAGGGGGACCATGTCATAGGTCTCGGGGTCCATGAAGTAATACAGATCACCGTCGTTATAGCTGTACTCGGCGTTCTTGCGCTCCACAGCCCCCTGCTCAAACTTGGCGCTGGGGTTGAAGGCCTCTTCACGAACGGCACCGGTGATGACGTTCTTGTACTTGGTGCGCACAAAGGCAGCGCCCTTGCCGGGCTTGACGTGCTGGAAGTCCACGACCAGCATGGGCTTTCCATCCATCTCGAAAATCATACCCTTCCGGAAATCGCCGGCAGTAATGGTAGGCATAGTTTTTTCCTCCTCACAAATCTACGAGAAAACGACCTGCGGAAGGACATTTTCTCTGTTTTTTCCGTAACAGTAAAATTACCTAGAATATTTTATCTTATGTTGTCCGCTATTGCAAGTATTTTTCAAGCTGCTTCCCGTTTTTTTCAGGTCTTTTTTCCCAGTCTCCGCCGGCAAACGGCTTTAAACGGCGCCTGAAGTCCATGGAGGACCTTCTGCCAGGCGGTCACGGCGCCGCCCACCGGCTCCACCATCAGCGCCAGGACACCGGCGCGGTGGGCAGCCAGCATATCTGTGAGCAGCTTATCCCCCAGCATGGCGGTCTCTTTCCGAGACGCACCTGCCCGGGCCATAGCCGCCTCCAGTCCCCGGGGACTGGGCTTTCCGGCGTGGCCCTGGTACCCCACGCCGAGATCCGCGCAAAATTCCGTCACCCGCTGGCCGGAGCGGTTATTGGAGACGATCATAAACGTGATGCCTTCCGCCTTCAGCGCCGCGATCCAATCCCGCAGCGGCTGATCGGGCCGACGAGTCT
This sequence comes from Oscillibacter sp. CAG:155, assembly GCA_000436875.1. Lineage (GTDB taxonomy): Bacteria > Bacillota > Clostridia > Oscillospirales > Oscillospiraceae > Oscillibacter. The sequence continues at coordinate 171,610 of FR890956.1, forward strand.
TTTTGGCCGCCAAGGTAAAGTCCAGGTCGCTGAGCAGCAGGGTGATCCCCCGCTGGCGCAGGAATGTGGGGGTAATCTGGGCATAACAATCAAAAATACAGTCCGGTGTCAGGGAAAAGGGCATGGCTGGCTCCTTTGCTGCATAAGTTTTTCTGTCATCAGTATAACAGGCAAATCATCATTGCACAAGGGGGAGATCGTTTGCAGGTATATCTATCCGTAACGCCCGGTCAGCTGCGGGAGGCAGCCCAGTACGGACGTTCCTTTGCCCATGTGGCCTATCGGATCGGTGAGGACTCCTCCCTGCTGCGGCAGAATCTGCTGCTTCAGACGCAGGGCGGCCTGCTGTCCGTCAGCGACCGGGAGGCCCCTGTGATCCGGGAACCTGAAAAGCTCTCCGCCGCTATTTTGCGGGAGTGCGGACGGCGAGGATATACCGGTGTGGTGCTGGATTTTGAGGAACCGCCCCGGCAGGACCGGCAGCTTTTCGTTCAGCAACTGGAGCAGTCCCTCTCCGCCTCCCGCCGCTGTCTCTATGTCCCGGAGACATATATCCGGGCAGCACCGGGGGCGCTGATGCTGCTTTGCACCGCCCTTTCCGGCGGGAACTTCGTCCAGCGCCTCCAGGAGGCTGCGGAACAGCGGGGCGGCGCTGGTCATCTGGCCCTGGACATCCAGCGGCTGCGGATGGACTTTCAGCTTCCCGCCCCCAGCGGCGAGGGGACTCCTCTGTCCCAGGAGGCACTGGATACCCTGATGGCCACGGAATCCCCCAGCGTATTTTTCTCTCAGGATCTGTGCGCCCGCTACTTCACTTACACCCGAAACGGCGAGACCCACTTCGTCCTCTACGACGACGCCGACACCCTTTCTCAAAAGCTGCGTACCGGCGCCTCTCTGGGATTCCCGGCAGCCTTTTTCGCGTTTCCGGAGGTCCGGGACCTTCTGCCCAGGCTCTTTCCCAGAAGGCGGTGAGAAAAAACGTGCCGTACCAACTGGTACAGCACGTTTTTTTCATCAATAGTAGCGCTTCTTGTTGTTCTTGCGAGCGGCCTCAGACTTCTTGCGGCGCTTGACGCTGGGGCTCTCATAATGCTCTCTCTTACGAACCTCGGCGATAACACCAGCCTTGGCGCAGCTGCGCTTGAAACGCTTCAGAGCGCTGTCGATGGACTCGCCGTCCTTCACGTGGATTTCAGACATCTATATTTCCCTCCCTCCGAGGTATCCGGCTCAATCCAGGATACTTTAAGGGCCATACAATTTTATGGCTTTAACAAAGCTATTATACGGACCTGGCAGGCAAATGTCAAGGTCTTTTCCGGAAAATTTACAGATAAATACGCAGCGGAAGGTATCTATCCCCCCGCTGCGCAATACCCGGCACTGTTTGCAGCAGATTCCGCCCTCGCCGGTCGAATTTTCTTACTGAGGCTTGACGATCAGGTTCACCAGACGGTTTTTCACCAGAATGGTCTTGACGATCTGCATGCCCTCGGTGGCCTTCTGGACCTTCTCAACCTGCAGCGCAGCCTCCACAACGGCCTTCTCCTCGCTGTTGGTAGGCATGGTCACGGTGCCCTTGAGCTTGCCGTTGACCTGGATGGCCATCTCCACCGTGGCGGCCACGGTCTTGCTGGCGTCGAACTTGGGCCACTGGGCCTGGCAGCACATCTTGCCGCTCTCCTTGGCAAAGCCCAGCGTCTCCCACAGCTCCTCGGTGATGTGAGGTGCGAAGGGGTTGAGCAGCAGTAACAGGTACCGCATGTCGCCCCGGGTGCAGCCATTGGCATAGAACTCGTTGACCATGGTCATGAGGGCCGCGATGGCGGTATTCATCTTCAGGTTATTGATGTCGTCGGTGACCTTCTTTACCGTCTTGTGGATCACCGTCTCATTGGCAGGGGTTACGGCGTAGCTGGTGTCCGCCTGCTCAGCCAGGTTCCACACACGATCCAGGAACCGCTTGGAGCCCTTCACCGCGTCGTTGGACCAAGTTGCCGCCTTCTCGAAGTCGCCGATGAACATGATATAAAGCCGCATGGTATCGGCGCCGTACTGCTCGACGATATCGTTGGGGTTGACCACGTTGCCGCGGGACTTGGACATCTTCTCGCCGCCCTCGCCCAGGATCATGCCGTGGCTGGTGCGCTTGGCATAGGGCTCCTTGGTGGGCACCACGCCGATGTCATACAGGAACTTGTGCCAGAACCGGGAGTACAGCAGGTGCAGGGTGGTGTGCTCCATGCCGCCGTTGTACCAATCCACGATGTCATAGAGGAACTTGTGCCAGAAGCGGGAGTACAGCAGGTGCAGCGTGGTGTGCTCCATACCGCCGTTGTACCAATCCACGGGAGACCAGTAGTCCAGCGCCTCCTTACTGGCCAGGGCCTTGTCGTTGTGGGGGTCCATATACCGTAGGAAGTACCAGGAAGAACCGGCCCACTGGGGCATGGTATCGGTCTCACGCTGGGCAGGGCCGCCGCACTTGGGGCAGGTGGTGTTGACCCAGTCGGTCATCTTGGAGAGCGGGGACTCGCCGGTGTCGGTGACCTCGTAAGAGTCCACCTCCGGCAGCAGCAGCGGCAGCTGATCCTCCGGCAGAGGCACCCAGCCGCACTTGGGGCAGTTCACCAGAGGAATGGGCTCGCCCCAGTAACGCTGACGGGAGAAAACCCAGTCCCGGAGCTTGAAGTTGGTCTTGGGATGGCCCAGGCCCTGGTCCGTGATCCACTTCTTCATGGTGGGGATGGCCTCCTTGACGGTCAGGCCGTTGAGGAAGCCGGAGTTGACCATGATCCCGGTGTCGTCCTTGAGGGTGAAGGCCTCCTTGGTGATGTCGCCGCCCTGGACCACCTCGATGATGGGCAGGCCGAACTTGGTGGCAAACTCCCAGTCGCGCTGATCGTGGCCGGGCACGCCCATAACGGCGCCGGTGCCGTAGCTCATCAGCACGTAATCAGAGACATAAATGGGGATCTGGGTGTTGTTTGCAGGGTTGATGGCGGCAACGCCTTCCAGACGGACACCGGTCTTCTCCTTGTTGAGCTCACTGCGCTCAAAGTCGGACTTGTGGGCAGCCTCTGCCTGATAGGCGGCCACCTCGTCCCAGTTGGAGATCCGGTCCTTCCACTTATCCAGGAAGGGGTGCTCCGGAGAGAGAACCATATACGTGACACCGAAAAGGGTATCGCACCGGGTGGTGTAAACGGTCATGATGTCACCGGCGGTGGTGTGGAAGTCCACCTCGGTACCTTCGGACCGGCCAATCCAGTTCTTCTGCTGGATCTTGACCCGCTCAATGAAGTCCAGATCATCCAGATCGTCGATCAGACGGTCGGCATACTTGGTGATGGCCAGCATCCACTGACTCTTCTCCTTGCGGATGACCTCGCCGCCGCAGCGCTCGCACACGCCCTCCACGACTTCCTCGTTGGCCAGAACGATCTTGCAGCGGGTGCACCAGTTGACGGGCATGGACGCCTTATAGGCAAGGCCCTTCTTGAACATCTGCAGGAAAATCCACTGGGTCCACTTGTAATACTCCGGATCCGTGGTGTTGATCTCCCGGTCCCAGTCGAAGGAATAGCCCAGCATGTGCAGCTGCTTGCGGAAGTTGGCCACGTTGTCGTGGGTCACCTTGGCAGGATGGATGTGGTGCTGAACGGCATAGTTCTCCGTGGGCAGGCCAAAGGCGTCATAGCCGATGGGGAACAAAACGTTATAGCCCTCCATCCGCTTTTTGCGGCAGATGATGTCCATGGCGGTGAAGGGACGGGCGTGACCCACATGGAGCCCCTGTCCGGAGGGGTACGGGAACTCAATGAGTCCGTAGAACTTCTCCCGGGTCTTATCTCCCGTGACGGCAGCAAAGGGCTTCCCCCCCAGCCACTTTTTCTGCCACTTCTGTTCGATACTTGCAAAATCGTACTTCATGCTGTCTCTCCTTCATCCGTTTTCGGATTGGTATTGTCTTTGGTCAGAGCCCGCCCTGTGCGGGCCAAACGTGTAAAAAAACGCGCCCCTGACCGACTGGCCAGGGGCGTCATAAACGCGGTACCACCCTGTTTCAGCCGTCGGTCACCCGACCGGCCCTCTGTGATCCACCGGATCATGGACCGGTAACGGGGCCTGTCCGTCCCGCCCTACTGCTGGTTCAGGCAGGAGACTCCGGGAGCAGTCATGCGCGGAATCCCCCCACCGGCTCGCAGCGCCCGCCGGCTCTCTGGAGGCGGGAACTTCCGTCTTTCTTCCCATCAAAGTCTTTAACAGAGCTATTTTATGTGGCTTTATGAGGATTGTCAAGGAAAAAGCGGAAAATTTTTTAACGCCATCCAAGCCTCTCCCTGCTTCCCCCGCTTCTGACAAAAACGGGCAGGCGGTTGCCTGCCCGTTTTTCATTTTGCGTGATGCCGCCGCCCGAGGATGCTCAGTCCTTCGTCAATACGCCGGAGAGATCCACCGGCTTGCCGTCGTGCCACAGCCGCTCCAGAGAGGAGAACTCCCGGGCCTCCTCGGAAAACACGTGGACCCAGATGCAGGAAAACACGTGGACACAGATGCAGCCGTAGTCCAGCAGCACCCAAGTTCCGTCCCGGTAGCCTTCCCGGCGGAGGGGGTCTTCCCCGGCCTGTTCCTTCAATGCCTTTTCCACCGCGCCGCACAGCGCGTTGATCTGCGTGTTGGACGTGCCGGTGGCGATGACAAAGTAATCCGCCAGGGTGGTCAGGTCTGTGATCTCGATGGCGGAGATCTCCTTGCCCTTCTTCTCATCCAGCGCCTTTGCCGCGAGAATTGCCATTTCTTTCGGTGTCATAGACTAATTCCTTTCCGTTTCATTATTCCGTGGGAGCCGGCTCGATAATGGAAATATCCGGCTCCGAGGGGACTGCGGGGGGTGTGGTTTCCCCGGCTCCGGTTTCGCCGCCGGTCTGGCCCCCGCTCTCGCTGCCAGTCTGGCCGCCGGTCTGGGCATTGCCCTCATTGCCGGTCTGGCCGCTGGTCTCGCCGCCGGTCTGGGCACCGCCCTCATTGCCGGTCTGGCTTCCGGTCTCACCGCCGGTCTGGGTGCTGCCCCCATTGCCGGTCTGGCTTCCGGTCTCGTCGCCGGTTTCCGGCGGCGTAGTGGTGTTTCCGTTAGGATCAGTCACCGGCTGCTCCTCATTGGGGTTAGGTGTGGTCGTCGTGGCAGAACTGCCGGAGTTCTTCACCGGTGGCTTAGCCGCCTTGGAATCCTCCACATGACCTGTGGTAGAACCGATGGAACCATCGGAGTTGACATACATGATGTCCAGATCACTGAGAGTAAATACCTCTTTAAAGGGGCTGAGCTCATTGTTCACCAGTTCCAGCAGCTCATCCGCCACCGGCACCACATAAGAGAGGTTCTGGTGATAATACCGGCTCCAAGCGGACACACCCTTATAGGGCATGGTGACAAAGTTCACATTCTCCACTTTCAGTCCGCCGAAGATCGCCTTCTGCGCAAACCACAAAATATTCTGGAAGGAGAGGTCCGTAGTGACGTTCTCCTCGAATACCTTGGCAAACTGATTGATCTTGGTCATGTTCTGGATCTGGAGCATCTGCTCGATCACAGCCTTCAAGAATGCCTGCTGGGTCTCGATGCGGCCAATGTCTCCGTTATTGTATCCGTTTTTTCCGTCCCGGAACCGAACAACGCCCATGGCCTGCTCACCGTTGAGCTTCTGGTAGCCCTTTTTGATATGGATGGAGAGATCCTGATAGGGGTCCTCGTAGTCCATGTCCCGGGGTACGTCGAAATAAACGCCGCCCATGGCGTCCACGATCTCGCCCACGGCTTCCCATTCTACGACCACCTGATAATCCGGCTCGAAGCCCACCAGCTGAGAGATCTCCTGGTACAAGGCCTTGATTCCCTTGTCACCACCGCCGTTCATGTTGTAAACGGAGTTGATCTTCTTCACGTCCCAGTCCACGTTGACCATGGTATCCCGGGGGATGGACATGACAGTGGCCTTCTGATTGGTCACATCGTAAGAGGCCAGAAGCATGGTATCCGTATTACCGCCGCCGCCGGTGTCCCGGCCCAGGATCAGGACCGTATAAAAATCTTCGCTTTTCCGCTCACCGCCGCTGCGGGGACGCACGCCGTCTCCGTAGTCCAGCTTCTCTTCCTCCGTGTCCGGCTTTTTGGCATCCAGATCCGGTTTGACAAACAGGCTCTGACATGCTACCACCGCAGCCAGCACCAATGCCAGCAGCACGGCCACTACAATCAAGATCTTCTGCTGCCGCGTCAGACGGCTGGGTTTTTTGGGTTTCTTCTCCCGGGGCTTTTGTGATCTCCCGCCCGCCACATGCTTTCCAGTCTCTCTATTCACGTTTTTTTCTATCCTTTCAGTGCGTCCCGCGCCTCTATCGTCGCGTGATGCACGGGGTTACCCATCTCGGTCATTTCCTCGATGGACATCTCCAGGCCCATCAGCAGACCCGCGTTTAAATCTTCATAACACATTTTCCGCAGTTTGTCTACCCCCGGAAAATCCCGGGAGGGTTCAATATAGTCCGCGAGATAGATAATTTTTTCCAGCAGTGTCATATTTGCATGTCCGGTGGTGTGCCACCAGATTGCGCTGTAAATTTCGTCATCCACCCCGAACACATCCCGGGCAATGGCAGCGCCGGTCTTGGCATGAAGCAGCTTGAGCGCCTTCTGCTCCAGCTCATCCAGCTGGATGCCGTACTGCTGGCAAAGGGTGAGCTGCTCGTCCATATCCAGCTTCTTGGTACAGTCGTGGAGCAGTGCCGCCACCCGTGCCTTTTCCACATCCGCGCCGTACCGCTCCGCCAGACGGATAGCCTCCTGCTCGGTACCCAGCACATGGGGGATGCGCTTGTACTTCAAATAGCTCAGCGCCACCGGCCGCAGCTGGTTCAGCGGCAGATGCTTGAGATCCGCGTGGGTCCCGTAAAGCCCGTGGCGCAGGATGTAGCCATACACCGCCGGCGGCAGAAGCGTACCGCCTTTACCTTCTCCCAAGGCCTGCCTCAGCTCCGTGGAGGAGACATCGATCACACCGGGGATGGTGAGGGTAAAGATCCGGGCATTGGGATAGGTCCGATACAGATAATCCCGCTGAACCGCGAACAGCTCCTCGGTATCTGCCTCCGTCCGTCCGAAGGCAGCTACCCCCGCCAGTTCGAAAATCCGCGCCGGATCATGCCAGGTCTGGATCGTGAGGAACATGTCCGTTCCCATCAGCAGCCACAGTTCATCGTTGGGATACTGTTGCCGCAGCAGCTCCAGGGTCTCGGACGTATAGCTCCGTCCTCCCCGCAGGATCTCCAGATCCAGCGTCTCCATCCGGTCCCCCAGGCCGGTCTGCTCCGCCGCCAGGCGGGTCATCTCCAAGCGCTGCTCCGGGGTGGGCGTTCCTGCCGGCAGAGGCTTGTGAGGCGGCATCCCCGCCGGGATGAACAGCAATTTATCCAGTTTTAACAGTTCCGATACCGCCCGGGCCGCCGTCACATGGCCCAGGTGAGGCGGATTGAACGTTCCGCCGTATACACCGATCTTCATCTTAACCCTTCTTGTTTCCTGTGGGATTTTTGGTGCGGGCGGGCTTGGTGCTCATCAGCTGGATGCGCTTTTCCTTGGGCTTGGAGTGGCTCTCCCGGTAGAGCACGAACTTCGTGCCGATGACCTGCACCACCTCGCTGCGGGTAGCCGCAGCCAGCTCCTCCGCCGCCCGGCGAGCGTCGTATTCCAGGTTGTTGTCCAGCACCCGGCCCTTGATGAGTTCCCGGGCCTCCAGGGCGTCGTCGGCCTGCTTGATGAGGTTTTCCCCGATGCCATCCTTGCCCACGTGCAAAATCGTGTCGATGCTGTTGGCCAGGCTCCGCAGCTGGGAGCGCTGTTTGCTTGTCAGTTCCATGTAAGTCTCCTTATGATTTCGTCTCTCCGGCTCCGCCGGAGGAAAGTTCTCCATAATATTGGCGCACCCTTTCCATGGCGTTCTCATCCACCCACTCTTCGGTAAAGCCGCAGAAGAGGCAGATGTATCGCTCCAGTTTTGCGCTGTGGAAGCCCACGGGAAAGGAATTGTATCGTCCCGGCGGCACGACGGCGATGTCCGTTGCGCCGCACTTGGGGCAGCGGCTGGCCTTTTTCATCTCGTCCGCACCTCCCGTATTCTTATACGACGGTTATTTGCCCAGATAAGTTGCAAGTTTTTCCGAAAAAGCCTTCAGGGCCTTTCCCCGGTGGGAGATGGCGCTCTTCTCCTCCGCCGTCAGCTGGCCGAAGGTCTTGGCTTTTTCCGGCACGAAAAAGACCGGGTCGTACCCGAAGCCGCCCTCCCCCATGGGGGCAAAGGCGATGGTGCCGTCACAGCGGCCCTCCGCCGTCAGCTCATCTCCGTTGGGGAATGCGCAGGCAATGGCACAGGCAAAATGGGCCGCCCGGGTGGTCTGCCCCCGCATATTCTGCAGCAGCAGGGTATAGCGGCCCTTGTCATCCAGGCCCTCGCCGCCATAGCGGGCGGAGTAGACGCCCGGGCCGCCGTTGAGCGCATCCACGCAGAGGCCGGAATCGTCGGCGATGGCGGGCAAATTGGCCGCGGTGCAGATGGCCTTGGCCTTGAGCATGGCATTTTCGGCGAAAGTGGTGCCCGTCTCCTCCACGTCCACGGTGATGCCCACATCGGCAGGGCTGACCACCTCCACGCCGTACTGGCTCAGGATCGCGGCCATCTCCCGGAGTTTTCCGGGGTTATGGGTTGCAAGAACGAATTTCATACGGCTTCCTCCTTTTGCTCCGTCTTGTGATACAGGGTTCAAACAGGCCCGCAGCGGCCGGACAGCCCGGCGATGATGCCGTGCGGGCCCCGGTGATCATTCGCCCAGGACCTTTTTCTGAATAGTCAGCAGCTGCTGATTGCCCTTGGCGCACAGCCGCACCAGCTCCTGCTGCTCTTCCAGCGTAAACGCCCGGCCCTCGCCGGTGCCCTGGAGCTCGATGATCTCCCCCAGTTCGTTCATCACGCAGTTGAGATCCACCTGTGCCCGGCTGTCCTCGCTGTACTGGAGATCCAGCAGCGCCGTGTCGTCCACGATGCCCGCGGACACGCCGGTGACAAAGTGCCGGATGGGGTTGGAGGCCAGGACACCGTCGTCCACCAGTTTGCGGCAGGCAAGGCTCAGCGCGATAAAGCCGCCGGTAACGGAGGCGGTGCGGGTGCCGCCGTCTCCCTGGAGCACATCGCAGTCAATGGTGATCGTGTGCTCCCCCAGCTTTTCCATGTCCACGGCAGCCCGGAGGGATCGGCCCACCAGGCGCTGGATCTCAGCACTGCGGGGGCTGAGCTTGAGCTTGGCTACGTCCCGCTTGCTGCGCTCCCGGTTGGCCCGGGGCAGCATGGAGTACTCCGCCGTCACCCAGCCGGTACCCTCCGCCACATGGGGCGGGGTACGGTCCTCTACGCTGGCGCAGCAGAGCACCTTGGTATCGCCGCACTCGATGAGGCAGCTGCCCTCGGCAAACTTCACAAAATCCGTGGTGATCTTGACGGGGCGCAGCTCGTCGTACGCCCGTCCATCCTGTCTAACCATAGCAAAATCCTTCTTTTTCACAAATTCCGCAGGGCAGAGGCAATGGCGCTCCGTCCCCGGTCGTAGTCGTGTTTGCGCACATAAACGGTATAGGTATACCCGCTTCCCGCCGGAAACCCGAAACTGCCGGTGCGGGCCCACTCCAGCCCCCGGACCGCTCCCCGGATCTTCACTGTGGAAGAAATTCCGGCAACAGACAAAGCCTGCCGCGCAGCGCTGAGCTTTTCAAGAGTGGGGAGCGTGATCAGCTCCCGGGTCTGAAACAGCGGCATAACCGCTCCTTTTCAAAGAACAGTCAGATGACCGCCTCTACATACTCCTTGGCGTCAAAGGGCTTCAGATCGTCCAGTCCCTCGCCCATGCCCACCAGCTTGACGGGAATCCCCAGCTCCTTGGCGATAGCCACCACGATACCGCCCTTGGCGGTGCCGTCCAGCTTGGTGAGAATGATGCCGGTGAGGCCGGCGGCCTCCTGGAACTGCTTGGCCTGGATGAGGCCGTTCTGGCCAGTGGTGGCGTCCAGCACCAGTAGCGTCTCCCGGGCTGCGCCGGGGCACTCCCGGTCGATGATCCGGGAGAGCTTGGTCAGCTCCGCCATCAGGTTCGCCTTGTTGTGGAGCCGCCCGGCGGTGTCGCACAGCACCACGTCCACGTTCCGGGCCTTGGCTGCCTGGAGGGCGTCAAAGAGCACGGCGCCGGGGTCTGCTCCCTCGTGCTGGCGGACCAGCTCGCACCCGGCCCGCTCTGCCCAGATCTCCAGCTGATCGGCAGCAGCAGCCCGGAAGGTGTCCGCCGCGCACAGCAGCACACGCTTGCCCTCACCTTTGAGCTGGTGGGCCAGCTTTCCGATGGAGGTGGTTTTGCCCACGCCGTTGACGCCGATGAAAAGTACCACGCTGGGTGTGGTGGAGAGATTCAGGGACGTGTCCCCCACAGAGATCATCTCCGCCAGGATCTCCCGAAGCGCGGCCTTTACCTCTTCCTGGTCCCGGAGCTTCTCCTTCCGGACCCGCTGGCGCAGCTGCTCCACTGCCTCCAGGGCGGTGTTCATGCCCAAATCCGCCAGAATCAGCGTCTCTTCCAGCTCCTCGAAAAAGGCCTCGTCCGCCTCGGTGAAGCCGGAAAACAGATTGGTGGTGATTTTTTTCAGTTTGTCAAAAAAGCCCATAGCACTCGTCCTTTTGGTTTATTTTTTCTCGCTCCAGGGGATTTTCGCCCCGCAGTGACGGCAATGCTCTCCGGGATACCGGCCTAACCAGGCGCCGCAATCCGGACAGCGAAGCAGCCTAAAATTCAGCACTGCTCCCACAATCATCACCGCAAAGCCCAGTCCCACTGCCTGTATCCAGTCCATTTTTACACCCAAAAGAGCTACTGCGATTCCGCCGAACAGCGCACCGGCCACCAGCAGAGATTTCTCCAGCAGACTCACAGCCGAATTCCCTCCTCATTCGATCTTCAGTTCCTTGGCCATGTCGTTGAGGTTGATAGTCAGGATCTTGCTCACGCCCCGCTCCTGCATGGTGACGCCGTAGAGGACGTCCGCCTCCTCCATGGTTCCCCGCCGGTGGGTGATGACGATGAACTGGGTGTTCCCCGCCAGCTGGCGCATGTAGCGGGCGTACCGGGTGACGTTGACATCGTCCAGGGCCGCCTCGATCTCGTCCATGACGCAAAACGGCGTGGGGTGTACCTTCAAGATGGAGAAGTACAGTGCAATGGCCACAAAGGCCTTCTCACCTCCGGAGAGCAGTGAAATGGTCTTAAGGGTCTTTCCCGGGGGCTGGGCCTTGATCTCGATGCCGCAGCCCAGGATGTCGTCCTCATCCTCCAGCTCCAGCGTGGCCTGGCCGCCGCCGAAAAGCTCCGTAAAGGTGGTCTGGAAACTCTCTGAAAGGAGCTTGAACTGCTGGGCAAAGATCTTGGTCATCTGGTCGGTGATGTCCCCGATGATGCGCTCCAGCTCGCCCTTGGCTTTCTCCACGTCGTCCCGCTGCCCGGTGAGATAGGTATACCGCCCGTTCACCCGGTCAAACTCCTCAATGGCGCCGATATTGATGGTACCCAGAGCACCAATGTCCCGCTTGAGTTCCCCGATACGGCGGGTGGCCTTGGAGACGCTCTCCAGCTCAATCCGCTGTGCCTGGGCGTCGGAGTGACTGAGTTCATAGTGCTCCCACAGCCGGTCCAGGATCTGCTTTTCCTCCATGGCACTGGTGGCAATCTTCTGCTCCAGCCGGGAAACCGACCGCTCCAGATTCAAAAGCTCCTCGTTGCACTCCTGGCTGCGCTTATTCTGGGCGGTGCGCTCCGCCTCCAGCGCCATCTTCTCACCGTTCAACGTCTCCAGCCGCTCCCGCAGGGCCTGCCGCTGGGTGTCCAGCGTCTCCAGCGCAGCCTTCCGCTCTTCGATCTCGGCGGCGGCCTGGTCAATATTGCTCTGATAACTCTCCAGGGTCTTTTCCTTCTGCGTCCGGTCCCCGGACAGCTCCGCGCAAAGCCTGCGAAGGTCCGCTCCCCGGGCTGCGGTGGCTTCCCGTTCGGCGGTGAGCGCCGCCAGCTCAGATTTTCGGGTGCTGATTTCTTCTGTGAGTTCCCCCGATTTTGCCAGCAATTCCGACTGTCCCGAGAGTAGTTCCTCTGCCTGGACCCGAAGCCCGGCGGCTTTCTCCTCCTGCTCCTTCAGTGCCGCCTCCGTCTCAGCGGTGCGGACAGTATTATCCCGCAGACGCGCATCCAGACTCTCCAGCTCTCCTGCCAGATTCTCCTGATTGTCCCGCAGGGACTGGAGCAGCAGCGTCAGATGGTTCTTCGTGCCTTCCAGCCGCACCACCGTATCCTCCGCCTGACGGCGCTGAACCTCCGCCGTTTCCAGTTCATACTGGGACGCAGCAAGTTCCCGGTTGGCGGACTCCTCCGCCGCCTTGGCCGTTTCCAGCTCCCGGCGCATGGTCTCCGCCCGGCCCCGGAGCCGTTCCAGTTCCGCCGCCCGGCTGAGCACGCCGGCACTGCGGCTGGGGGAGAGCCGCCCCGGTTGATGACCTGTCCGTCCAGCGTCACGATGCGGAAGGCGTTGCGGTACCGCCGTGCCAGGGCAATGCCGCAGTCCAGGTCCTCCACCACCACGGTGCGGCCCAGCAGGTTATAAAAGATATTTTGATATTTGGGATCGAAGCGCACCAACCGGGAGGCAAGACCCACAAAGCCCTCCGCCTGTTCCACGCCCCGCTCCCGCATCTCCTCGCCCCGGATGGCGGTGAGCGGCAGGAAGGTGGCTCGGCCGCCGGAGCGCTGTTTCAAAAAGCCAATGGCGGCCTTGGCATCCTCTTCCCGGTCCACAACAATATTCTGAAGGCCGCCCCCCAGGGCGATCTCAATGGCCAGGGAGTACTTCTGCTCCGTCCGCACCAGTTCGGCCACCGGGCCGTGAATTCCCCGCAGGCCGCCCTTTGCCTGGCAGACCAGCTTCACCGCCTTGGAAAAGCCCTCGTACTCCCGCTCCATCTCTGTGAGCAGGCGGATGCGGTTATCCAGTGCCCCGGTATCCATGGTGAGCTTCATCCGCTGCTCCGATGCGGCAGCAGCTTTCTTCTTCCGCTCCTCCAGCCGCAGGCTGTGGCCGGCAATGATATTTCCCATGGCCTCCGCCTGGTCCCGGGCCTCCTCCAGGGCGCTGCGGTTCTCCTTTGCCTCCTGCTCCGCCTGAGCAATCTGGTCCCCTGCGCCGGAACGATCCTCCTCCAGGCGGGACTTGCG